>CAMLYN010000024.1 GCA_946491675.1 uncultured Mycoplasmatota bacterium
CTTTGAATGGTTATATCAAAAAAGAGTTACATCTTTTGATGAAATGACTAATATCAAAAAAGAAATTATTGAATCTTTAAAACAAGATTTTGAATTTGAAGATATAAAACTTTTAACTAAACAAGAAGATGTTGATGTTTGCAAGTTTTTATTTAAATTAAAAGATGAAAATAAAATTGAAGCTGTTTTGATGAAACACGATTATGGCAATAGTCTATGTGTTTCAAGTCAAGTTGGTTGTAATATGGGCTGTAAATTTTGCGAAAGTGGTAGACTAAAAAAAGTTCGTAATTTAGAAACTGGTGAGATGGTTTTACAACTCTTAAAAGTTGAAAAAGAATTAAATATTCGGATTTCTCATCTAGTATTAATGGGGATTGGTGAACCATTTGATAACTATGAAAATGTTATTAATTTTATTGATATTATTAATACACCTAAAGGAATTGTTTTAGGAAGTCGCCATATTACTGTTTCTACTTGTGGTATAATACCTAAAATAAAAGAATTTATTAAAGATGGTAAACAAGTTAATTTAGCTATTAGTCTTCATGCTCCAAATGATGAATTAAGAAATAAATTGATGCCAATTAGTAAAGTATATAAATTAGATGATTTAATTAAAGTTATTAAAGAATATATTAAACAAACTAATAGAAGAGTGACATTTGAATATATTTTATTGAAAGGTATTAATGATAATAAGGAAAATGCTTTAGAGTTAGCTAAACTTTTAAAAGGAATGAATTGTTACGTTAATTTAATTCCTTATAATGAAACTAGTCATATTGAATTTAAAAAAAGTGACCAAAAAACTATTTTAGATTTTTATGATACTTTGAAAAAAAATAATGTTGGCGTTACAATTAGACGGGAATTTGGTAAAAAAGTAAGTGCAGCCTGTGGTCAATTAAGAGCTAACTACAAGGAGGAATTATAATGGAATATGCATATATAACCGATCCAGGAAAAGTAAGAGATCATAATGAGGATAGTGTTATAATCGTTAAAAATGAAATAGGGGAAATACTACTAGCAGTAGCTGATGGTATGGGGGGACATACTGGTGGTGAAATTGCTTCTAGTATTGCTATTTCTCATATTGGAGATCGATTTCGTAAAACCAGTTCAGTTGGAACTAAAGAAGATGCAATCAGCTTTATTAAAGAAATAGTTAGTGAAGCAAATGTTTTATTATACAAATATACAAGTGAGCACAAAGAAAGTTCTGGTATGGGTACAACGATTGTTTTAGCTTTAGTAACTGATCAGTTTTTATTGTTTGGCAACATTGGAGATTCTTCAGGTTATGTTTTAAGAAAAAATAAATTACATAAAATAACCACTGATCATACTTTAGTGAGTTTACTTGTTAAATCAGGAGAATTAACTTTAGAAGAAGCTAAAGATCATCCAAGAAAAAACGTTTTAATGCGAGCTTTAGGAGCTACTAATACCGTTGAAATGGATATATTTGACGTTGAAAGAGATGTCGATGGTATTTTATTATGTAGTGATGGTCTTACTAATATGTTAGACGATGAACAAATTACTAAAGTTTTATTAGATGAAGATATTAGTGTTGAAGAAAGATTAAAAAAACTAATTGTTAAATGTAATAATCGTGGGGGAACTGATAATATCTCTATTGCTTATTTAAAGGATGGTGTAAGAAAATGATTACAAAAGGGGATAAAATAAATGATAGATATCAGATTATCAAAACAATTGGCGAAGGTGGTATGGCTAATGTTTATTTAGCGCAAGATACAATTTTAAATAGACATGTAGCTGTTAAAATATTAAGAGGTGATTTAGCTGATGATGAAAAATTCGTAAGACGTTTTCAAAGAGAAGCCTTATCAGCTAGTAAATTGAATCATCCTAATATTGTGGAAGTATATGATGTTGGTGAGGATAACGGTCAATATTATATTGTTATGGAATATGTTAATGGCAAAACATTAAAAAGTTTAGTAAAAAAACGTGGTGCTTTAACTTTACCAGAAGTAATTGATATCATGACACAGTTATTAAGTGCGGTTATGTGTGCTCACGATAGTTATATTATTCACCGTGATATCAAACCACAAAATGTCATGATTTTAGAAGATGGTAAAGTAAAAATCATGGATTTTGGTATTGCGATGGCTTTAAATAGTAATGAATTAACGCAAACCAATTCAGTTATGGGCTCAGTTCATTATCTACCACCAGAACAAGCTAACGGAAGTGGATCAACTATTAAATCGGATATTTACTCTTTAGGTATTTTAATGTACGAACTATTAACAGGTAAAGTTCCATTTAAAGGAGATAATGCTGTGGAAATTGCTATCAAACAAATGAAAGAACCAATTCCATCAGTTTGTAAACAAAACCCTGATATTCCACAGTCAATTGAAAATATTATTTTAAAAGCTTGTGCAAAAAATCCGAAAAACCGTTACGATTCAGTCAAAGAAATGTATGAAGATGTTTTAAAAGCTTTGAATGAAGATGAAGTAAATCAAAAAAAATTAGTTTATAAATATCCAGAACATGACTTAGAAGAAACTAAGGTAATGCCTAATTTAAGTCGTTTAGAAAAGAATCAAAAGGAGGAAGAAGAAGTGCCAAAAGTTAAAAAGAAAAAAAGCGTTAAAGATAAAGTATTGTGGATAACTGGTGGCATTTGTGCAGTTTTAGTAGCTTTAATTTGTTTATTTTTAATAATCTATCCTCGTTTAGTAGCAGTTCCAGATGTAACAATTCCCGACGTTAGTAATCTAACTGTTGTTGAAGCTGAAGCTAAGTTAAAAGAAGCTGGATTATTAGTAGCTAGTGATGTTGAAGAAAAAGAAAATGATGAAATCGAACCAGGTAAAGTTGTAGGAACTAATCCACAAGTTGGTAGAACAGTTAAAGAAGGAACTGAGGTAACGATTATTGTAGCTAAAGAAAGCGGTAAAATAACACTTGAAGATTATGTTGGAATAACTTATAAAACTGTTGAAGCTAATTTAAAAAATGCTGGTTTGAATGTTATTGTCGAACCAAGAAAGATTGCTAAAGAAGAACAAGAAAACTATCAATATGATGAATTTGATATTATCGAACAAAGTGCTAAAGCCGGAACTTCTTTAGAGCCAGGAGATACAATTATTTTATATTATGCTGTATTTACTGTTGAATATCCAAACTTTTTTGAAGAAAATTATACCCTTGAAGCAGTTCAAGAGTTTTGTGAAGAAAATGATATAATTTTAGATATTAAATATCAAACTAGTGATGAATATCCAGAAGGAACTATAATTAGTCAAAATCGTACCGGTGAAGTTATTGCTGGATCAACCTTAACTATTACTGTAACTCAAAGAACAGTTACTGATACACCTAGTGATCCACAAACACCTGAAGTGGTTGAATAATGCAAGGAAGAATAACTAAAATTATCAGTAATAATTTTACTGTTTTAGCTGATAAGGAATATATTTGTGGAGCACGAGGAAAATTTAGAAATTTAAAAATAACACCTTTAGTTGGTGATGAAGTTGTTTTTGATGAAAATAAAAAAATAATATTACAAATTGCTAGTCGTAAAAATAGTTTAATTAGACCACCAATAGCTAATATTGATCAAGCTTTGATTGTTGTTAGTGTTAAAGAACCTAATTTGGATTTATATTTATTAGATAAATTATTATGCATTATCGAGTTTAATAATATAAAGCCGATTATCTGTTTTACTAAATTAGATTTATTAGATGATTTAACAAGCATAAAAAAAATTGAAGATTATTATCAAAAAATCGGTTATGAAGTTTATGAAAATAAAGATGAAAGTATAAAAAAAATATTTAAAAACAAAGTTACAGTTTTTGCTGGTCAATCAGGTGCAGGCAAGTCAACTTTATTAAATATTCTAGATAGTTCTTTAAATCTACAAACTAATGAAATTTCTAAATCTTTAGGTCGTGGTAGACATACAACTAGACATGTTAGTTTATTGCCAATTTTAGGTGGTTGGTGTGCTGATACACCAGGTTTTTCAAGCTTGAGTTTAAATGAAATGAGTCATAATGATATTAAAGATAATTTTGTTGAATTTAATTTATATCGCAATAAATGTGCCTACAAAGATTGTATGCATGATAAAGAAGATGACTGCGAAATAAAAAGAAGATTAGGTAATGATATTTTAGAAAGTCGTTATGAAAATTATATTAAGTTTTTAAGAAAGGAAAAAGTATGAAAATATCAGCCTCATTTTTATCAATTAAAGATAATTTAAAAGATAATATTAATTTATTGACAAAGTGTGATATTGATTATCTTCATTTAGATATCATGGATGGTGTATTTGTTAATAATAAAACGTGGGATGTTTTAGAAATTAAAGACTTAATTAATAATAATAAACCATTAGATGTTCATTTGATGGTAAGTGACGTTTATAAATATGTTGATGAATATAAAACGCTTAATCCTGATTTTATAACCTTTCATTATGAAGTAGATTTAGATATTATGGATATTATTAATTATATAAAAAAATTTAATATTAAAGTTGGCTTATCGATTAAACCTAATACTAAAGTTGAAGAAATCATTCCTTATTTACCGTTTATTGATTTAGTATTAGTAATGAGTGTTGAACCAGGTTTTGGTGGGCAGGAATTTATCACAAATAGTGTTGATAAAATAAAAAAATTAAAAGAATTAAAAGGTGATTTTTTAATTGAAGTTGATGGTGGTATCAACAACCAGACTATTGATTTAGTTAAAGATGTTGATATTGCTGTTATTGGTAGTTATATTACTAGCGGTAATTATGAAGAAAAAATAAAAAGTATAAAGGAGAAAATTTATGGATGATATTTTATTAGAAACTGAAAGTAGAATGGAAAGTGCAATTGAATCGTTAGATAAAAAATTTACTAATATTAGAGCAGGAAGAGCTAACCCTAGTATTTTGGATGGGGTAGTTGTTAATTATTATGGGGCGGATACACCTTTAAAACAATTAGCTAATATCTCAATTCCCGAAGCAAGACAATTATGCATTAAACCATTTGATAAAAGTGCGTTAAGTGCAATTGAAAAAAGTATTTATGAAGCTAATATTGGCCTAACACCTAATAATAATGGTGAAATCATTATTTTAAATATTCCAGCTTTAACTGAAGAAACAAGAAAGGAATATGTTAAACAAGCAAAACAGGTGGCTGAAGAGATTAGAATAGCTTTAAGAAATATAAGACAAGATGCTAATAATGATGCTAAGAAATTAGAAATTCCTGAAGATGATATTAAATATTGTACAAATGAAATTCAAGAATTAATTAATAAATATAATAAAATAGTTGATGAAAAATTAGAAGTTAAAGAAAAAGAATTATTAAGCGTATAGGAGGAATATTATGTTTCGAAAAAAACAAGATAAAGAATTAAACTATACCAAAATAAATGACTTAGTTTCTTTATCTCATAGTGTTTTAAGAATATTATTTATTTTATTAATTATTATAGGCGCTTACTTTTTGATTAGATTAATTAAAGAAGTTCAAATTTTACCATTTGTTTTAACTATCTTAAAATTATTATCACCTTTATTTATTGGAATAGTAGTTGCTTGGCTATTTGATCCTTTTGTTACTTATTTAAACAAAAAAGGTGTTAGAAGAGGTTTGGGTGCTGCTATTAGTTATGCTTTGTTCTTAGGAATTATTATTTTAATACTAACTGCTTTGATTCCATTATTATCAGAACAGGTTAATGATTTTGTTACAACAACCATTCCCGCACTATTTACAAGTGCTAGAGAATTTATTGATAATTTCTTTAATAGTTTAAATAATATCGAAAATTTTGATGCTTTAGCAATAAAAGATGAAATATTTAATAAATTAGAAGTAATTGCTACTAATTTAACTAGTTCATTACCTGATTTGCTAGTTAATATTATTACATCTTTATTTTCAGGAATCGGGGTTTTAGCAATCGGATTAATTATTGGTTTTTATTTATTGTTAGACTTTGACAAAAATACAGATACTTTATATGGTTTAATTCCTAAAAAATATCGTGAAGAAACTAAAAAATGTTTAAATGCTGTTAATAAACCTTTAAAAAGATTTGTCAACGGTGCTTTGATTGATTGTACGATCATTTTTGTAATAACGGCAATTGGTTTTTCGATTATTGGCCTTAAAGCCCCACTATTATTTGCTGTTTTTTGTGCGATAACTAATGTTATTCCTTATGCCGGTCCATATATTGGTGGTGCTCCTGCTGTTTTAGTAGGACTTACTCAAGCTCCAACAACAGGGATTGCGGTTTTAATCTTTATTATTGTTGTTCAAGCAGTTGAAGGTAATTTATTACAACCATTTATTATGAGTAAAACAACCAAATTAAATCCAGTAACTATTATTTTAGGTTTATTAGTATTTGGTTATTTCTTTGGTATTGTCGGTATGATTTTATCGACACCAATAATTGGTGCTGTTAAAGAATTAGTTAATTTCTTTGATGAAAAATATGATTTTTTAAATTTTGAAAAGAATAGTGAAAACTAATCTTTTTTTCTTTAATTTATGGTATACTATATTTAATAAGGAGAGAGGAAAATGCAAGATAAATATAATTTAACAAGAGAGCAAAATATATTTATAGCTAAAAGAAATATTGTTGATTATATTTGGAAGAGTGCAAATCTAGAAGGAATTGCTGTTACATATCCTGAAACACAGACAATTTATGACGGTGGCATAATAAATGGTCTTACTGTTGATAATATTATTGCTATTAATAATTTAAAATATGCTTGGCAATTTATTTTAGAAAGTGATGCTTTTGAATATAGTTACAATGTTTTATGTTATATCCATAAATTGGTGGCTGATAAATTAGTTTTAGAACAAAATCTAGGTAAACTTAGAACAACTCCGGTTAGTATTGGTGGTACAAAATGGCAACCTCAATTTCCAATTGAAAGTCAAATAAAAGAAGAATTGGCTAATTTATTAAACCAAAGTGAAAAAAGTAAAACAGAGATTGCAATCGAAATTATGTTATGGATTATGAGAAGACAAATGTTTATCGATGGAAATAAAAGAGTAGGTATGTTATTTGCTAATAAAATAATGATTGATAACGGTTGTGGCATAATTACGATCGCTCAAGAAAATCAGTCTGTTTTCTATGAAAAGCTTATTAGATATTATGAGACTAATAACGTAATGGATATTAAAAAATGGATTTATGATAATTGCATTGATGGAATCGATTTAAATAATGAAAAGAATAGTGAAAACTAATCTTTTTTCTTTAATTTATGGTATACTATATTTGGTGATTAATTATGCAGTACAATAATAAGAATCCTAAAATATTTATTTTATCTGGTAAGGCTAAAAGTGGTAAAAATTTAATAGCTAACTTTATCGAAGAATATTATAGTAATAAAAAATGTATTCAATTATCTTATGCTTATTATTTAAAACAATATATAAAAAAAATAACTAATTGGGATGGAAAAGAAGAGAGTAAACCACGTGATTTATTGCAATCATTAGGAATAGATTTATTGAAAAAAATCGATAATCAACTATTGATTAGAAGAGTAATGGAAGATATTAAAGTTTATAGTTATTTTTATGATGTTATTATTGTAACCGATGCTAGATTAAAAGAAGAAATTGAAATACCTAAAAAATTATTTAAATGCATAACAATCAGAATTAATAAAGATGACAATAATTTAACTCAAATACAAAAACAGCACATTACCGAAACTGATTTAGATAATTATCGAAATTTTGATTATATAATTGAAAATAAAGATATAGAAGAATTGAAAAAACAAATTATAAATGTTTTAAAGGAGGTATCTTAAATGAAAGTAGTAGCAATCGATGGCCCAGCAGGAAGTGGCAAAGGAACTATTGCTAGTATATTATCGAAAAAATGTAATTTAGTAAATATTGATACAGGAGCAACATATCGTTGTGTGGCATTAGCTAGTTTACGAAATAATTTATCTTTAAGTGATAAAGAAGAAATAATAAAATTGTCTAGTGAAATAGATATTAAAATTGATTTAAATAATAAAGTTTATTTAAATGGTGAAGATGTAACTGATTTAATTAGAAGTAAAGAGGTAACTAATGTTGTTTCTCCTATTTCTAGTATTGTAGAAGTAAGAAAAAATATGGTTGATTTACAAAGAAAAATGGCTAGTAATTATGATGTTGTTATGGAAGGAAGAGATATAACCACAGTTGTTTTTCCTAATGCACAATATAAATTTTATCTTGATGCATCACTAGAAGAAAGAGTAAAAAGAAGAATTAAACAAAATGAAAAAAAAGGAATCGATATGAGTTATGATGAAGTATTGGAAAATATAAAATCTCGTGACTATAACGATATGCATAAAGAAGTTGGAGCATTAAAAAGAACTAATGATCAAATTTATATTGATTCAACTAATATGACAATTGATGAAGTAGTTAATAAATTTATTGAAGTAATAGAAGGTGATAAAAATGAATCTTAAAGATTTATATATTGATTTTTTTGTAAGTAAGGGTCATAAACAAATTCCATCCGCACCAGTTGTCCCAGAAAATGATCCTTCAGTTTTGTTTAATACGGCTGGTATGCAACCTTTAATCCCATATTTAATGGGTCAACCTCATCCTTATGGAACAAGATTAGTAGATTATCAAAAATGTATTAGAACTAATGATTTGGATAGTATTGGCGATAAAACACATCATACTTTTTTTGAAATGTTAGGTAATTGGTCATTGGGTGATTACTTTAAAAAAGAAAGTATCAATTATAGTTTTGAATTTTTAACTAAAGTATTAAATATTCCTTTAGAAAGATTAGCAATAACTGTTTTTAAAGGTGAAGATAATATTCCATGTGACAATATTTCTGCTAAAACTTGGCAAAGTTTAGGAATAAGCGAAGATAGAATTGCCTATCTAGGTAAGGAAGATAACTTTTGGATTGCTGGTGATTGTGGGCCTTGTGGACCAGATACTGAAATATTTTATTTTAGAAGCGAAGATGATATACCGCAAAAATTTGATCCTAAAGATGAAAGATGGGTTGAAATTTGGAATAACGTTTTTATGGAATTTTATAAAGACAGTAATGGCAATATAACAGAATTACCTAAAAAAAATGTTGATACCGGTATGGGATATGAACGTGTTGTTGCTGTTTTAGAAGGTGTAGATGATAATTATTTATCGAGTGTTTGGATTGATATTATTAAAAAAATCGAAGAATTGTCAAAATATACTTATGAAGAAAATCCAATTAGTATGAGAATTATTGCTGATCATATCAGAACTTCAGTTTTTATTTTAGGTGATGAAGCAGGTATTAAACCATCTAATACTGATCAAGGTTATATTTTAAGAAGATTGATAAGAAGAGCAATTAGACATGCTAAAAAGTTAGAAATTGACGAAAATAGTAATTGGGAAGTTCTTATTGCTAATATGATAATTGATAAATATGCTAAATATTATTCTGAATTAACTAAAAACAAAGAAGTTATTTTAGAAGGACTAACTAATGAAAAGATTAAATTCAACAAAACATTAGCTAAAGGATTAAAAGAGTTTGAAAAAATTACTAGTCATTTAGATACTAAAACATTAAATAAAGATCTAGCTTTCAAATTATATGATACTTATGGTTTTCCAATTGAATTAACAGTTGAATTAGCTAAAGAACAAAAAATTAATGTTGATGTTGAAGGCTTTAATGAAAAATTTAAAGCTCATCAAGAATTATCAAGAACAGCTTCCTCTGGTAAATTTAAAGGCGGATTAGCTGGTGACTCCGAAAAAGAAATAAAATACCACACAGCTACTCATTTATTAAATGCAGCTTTAAAAGTAGTTATTGATAAAAATGTTCATCAAAAAGGTAGTAATATTACTAGTGAAAGAATGCGTTTTGATTTTTCATGTGATCATAAATTAACAGATGAAGAAAAACAAAAAACCGAAGATTTAGTTAACAAATGGATTAGTGAAGGATTAGATGTAACTGTAACTGAAATGAGTAAAGAAGAAGCTTTAAAGTCTGGTGCTGAATGTATGTTTATTGAAAAATATCCTGATATTGTAACTGTTTATAGTATTGGCGATATTTCTAAAGAGTTGTGTGGTGGTCCGCATGTTAAAAATACTAATGAATTAGGAAAATTTAAAATAATAAAAGAAGAAGCTAGTAGTGCTGGAGTTAGAAGAATAAAAGCAATTTTAGAATAAAAACTTTATTAATAATAAAAAAAATAAAATTTAACTATTTTATTTTTTTTAGACATGATATAATTATTGTTAGGAGATGTTTGATATGGAGAAATATATACCAGATATTTATCAGAAAAGTATTTATACAATCAATTATGATACCTTATATAATCGTGGTATAAGATATTTACTTATAGATTTAGATAATACAATTGTTCCTATTACAATGAAAAAACCTAATAAAAAAATTAAAGAATTGTTTGATGATTTAAAAACTAAAGGATTTAAAATAATTATTTTTTCTAATAGTCCTAAAAAAAGAGTTAAACCATTTAAAGATGAATTAGATGTTGATTGTTGTGCGGTAGCAATGAAACCATTTAAAAGGAAATATATGAAAATATTAGATGAATATAAGTTAAATGTTGCTTCTGTTGCTTGCATTGGTGATCAGTTATTAACTGATATTAAAGGCGGTAATAATGTTGGCATTACAACAATATTAGTTAATCCAATCGGAACTAAAGAAAGATTTACAACAAGAATAAATCGTCGTTTTGAAAAAAAAATATTAAAAAAACTAAGAGATAATGATTTATTTACTAAAGGAAAATATTATGAATAAATGTATGGGCTGTGGAGTTTTGACCGAAAATACTTTATGTGAAAGGTGTTTTCGGATAAAACATTATAATGATTATAAAGTAGTCATTAAAACTAATAATGATTTTATTCCAATTTTAGAAAATATTTCTAAAAGTAATGACTTAGTTTTATTAGTGGTTGATTTATTCAATATTGACGATTTATCTTTAATTAGAAAATATTTGAAAAATGACATTTTACTAGTTTTAACTAAGCGCGATTTATTACCTAAAAGTGTTTCTTTTGATAAATTATATAATTATGATTATAAAATTAATTATATCGATAAAATAATTATCAGTAGTAGTAAAAATCATAATTTTGATGAATTATTAGACAAAATAAATAAATATAAAAAGTCTAATAGCGTATATGTTGTAGGGTATACCAATGCTGGTAAATCAACAATGATTAATAAACTAATTTATAATTATTCAGATAACAAAACGGAAATAACAACAAGTCCATTACCTAGCACAACATTAAATACAATTGAAATTAATTTAGGAGATTTTACTTTAATTGATACCCCTGGTTTATTAAGTGAAGGTGATATTGCTAATTATGTTAACGGAGAAGATCTAAAAAGAATAATTCCCAAAAAAGAAATTAAACCAATCACTTATCAAATTAAAGGCAATCAAACTATAGTAGTTGATAATTATTTAATGATTGAAGCTAATGATATTGATTTAACTTTTTATATATCTAATAATTTGAAAATTGAAAGATATTATAAAAAAATTAATACTAAATTAAAAAAACATGTTGTTAAAGTTGATCATAATGATATTATAGTAAAGGGTTTATGCTTTATTAAAACTAATAAAAAAAGTGTATTAAATGTATACACTTTAGATAAAGTTTCTGTATTTACTCGCGATAGTATAATTTAGCGCAGTTGATAAAATAAGTAAATAATCGTTTACTATTTAAATCTTTATCGTAGTTTTTTTTAAGGATGCCATTCGACATCAATATTAAATAGATCCTGTTTTTTTTCAATTGCTTCAATAACATTGTTACAAGTAGCTGCTATTTCATATGAACCACTATTTTTAACTTTATAATCATGAAAACTATTAACTAATATTTGTTTTTCTTTTAAAATATTAAATAATTTGCTGTTTTCTTTAGGTGCAGATTTGTAATAATCAATTAATTTGGAAGGTAAAATATCAATTGGTATTCAACCATATCTAATAATTGCTTTGCGATATTTTTCAAATACACATATAGTATCTTTATTATTTATTGAATAATCTGCAGTCCCAATAATACCAATAATCGGTTTCATACTATCACCATTTTTAGTATGTCTTATATTTTATTTTATATATAAAAAAAGCTTTTCAAAGCTTTTTTTATTATGGTCCGGTAGGTCCAGTAGCACCAGTAGGTCCTGTAGGTCCTGTAGGTCCAGTAGCACCAGTTGGTCCTGTAGGTCCAGTAGCACCAGTAGCTCCACTAGGTCCAGTAGGTCCAGTAGCACCAGT
>CAMLYN010000025.1 GCA_946491675.1 uncultured Mycoplasmatota bacterium
AACTCTTTTATAGTAACGTGGTATTTTTCATATTTATTTCGTCCTAAATTATATTTGATTGTAACTTTTTGTCCTATATAGTTATTTAATTTACTTCTAACTTCTCCAATCATCTTGGATACCCCGTATACATAGTTCCTCTAGTAATAACTCCCCCAATACCACTTTTACCATATTTTGTTTTTTCAATAATTCCCTTTAAATCAATATTATGATTAACATCTGACAAACTCATTTTAGTTGCGATTATTGCCGGATCTAAAGCATGGATATTTACTCTTTTAGGCGAAGAAGCAAAATTAGCACCAGCTTTAATTAACTCTTCATAATCTGATTGACAAGCACCAGCTATAATAATTAATTTATCATGACTTTTTTCAAATTTTCTAGCTTCTTGAATTGCTTTAACAAAATTCACACTATTTTTATAAGCATTAATATTATCTTGAGTACCTTTTTTCTTATAATAAGCATCATGTCCGGTTATAACAATAATATTAGGATTGTATTCTTCTAACCAATCCCTTATGTATAAAGGTATATTTTCCTCTATTTCATTTATTCCAACAGCCCAAATATTAGCTTCTTTATAATAATTTAAACATCTATTTAAATAATCTAAATCACTATCAATATGTAATATTTTTCCTGGTAAGTAAAAATAATCATCGCGATTTAATGCTACATCTGGTTTCACTCTTTCTTCAAATTCTTTATCTTCTTCATCAACACTATCAAATTTAACTAGATCTTCTTTTTCACTATCAGCACATAATCGAACATTTAAACCTTTCAAATAATATACATTGTCAATAATATCAGTTATGACAAAAACAGTATCATTATTGTATGACTTTCTTGTAACTAAATCACCTATGTCAAAATTCATATAATCACCCAAGTAAGTATATGAAATATTAATTTAGAATATGAAAAAATAAGGATTTATTCCTTATTTATTATATCATCTTGCTCCAACCTTTTTATATAACCAAATATATCCTTATCTAACGCAATATTATTTTTATTAATATCTAAATCTTGTTCTTTTAATCGTAATCCATCAATCCATTTTTTTGAAATTCCAATTAATTTTTTACCATCATTTAAATTCTTATTAATTTTTTTAAATTTCATATTTTCAATTTCATAAATATTATTAAATCTGCAAGATGTCAAAATATCATTTGTGAACAAATTAATGTGATAATTTGTGATAACATTGCAATAATCAATATTTTCATAAATAACTTTTTTTTCAATTAAAGTTACTTCTTCACCTTTAGAATTAAATGTTGTAGTTCCAAGTGGTGTATCATCAGTCATCGGATAAGTAAATTTTCCTTTTTCTTTATTAAATATTCTATGTTGATTAATTGTTTTTAAAATAGAACCATCACTAAATTTTAATAAATTATAATTATCGATTGTTTTTTGTTTCATAATCCATAATGGTTTAGCATAAGTAAATTCCCCTTTATCAAAATCCCAAGCTAATACTAAATCATCATAATTTAAGTCTCTTATTTTTTTTCTTTTTCTTTTTTTCTTCTTTTTATCATAGACAATAATCTCACTATCTGAACTTAAACATGAAGCCCATATTATTCCTTTATACCAAGGAGTAGGCTCATAATCTTCATTTATAAATTGAATATGTATAGTTGTATAACCTGTTATACCAGAACTTTCACTTTCACTTTCAATCAAATATTTTAATTTATTATCTTCATAAAATACATTGTATATTGTAGGATTTGAACGTAATACTAAGTTATAATTTAAATGTTTTAATTCATAATAAACACTATTACTACATGATTCACTATATAAATCACAAGTATAAATATTAACGCCTTCATACTCATCAAATAATTTCAGTTCAATTTCACCTATTATATCTTCTTTTATATAATCAGGACTTTGAAAAATTTCATAAATTTCATCTGGATCAAAAGAATAAGGTAATAATTGTTTTATTTTAATTAATCTTCTTTTAGTTACACAATTGTTTCGACTATCACAAGCTTTATATTCAACTATTTTATCAGTTGGTAATGTATCAAAGCCACGTGTTTCAACATTAATTGTTTCACCACTATTATCAGTTGCTGATACACCTTCTAATAAATCAAAAGAAATTAATTGTTCTTTAGTTAATTCAACATTGTTAGGAATAACTAAGTTAGGCGCTGTTGTGTCTCTTATAACAATTGTTCTTGTAACTCTTGATGTATAACCATTATCAGTTACACTATATATTGCCGTATAAGTCGTAAACTTACTAGTATCAACACTAGCTACTTCTTTTCCGTTTTCTTGATATATAATATCAATGTTTGATAAAGTTGTTCCTGCTTTTGATATTGCTTTGGCACCTTGTTCATTATATTGACTATTAATTTCAACAAATTCAACATGACCACCATTTAAAACAATTATTGGAGCATTTTCATTATAATCGTCAGTTATATCACTACCACTTTCAGTATCAATTGTAATTATATAATCATTATTTTTAAACTCAATTGTTATCATCATATCGTTGGGAATTAACTCACCAGTTCTTGGATCTCTTACATCTAATGGTACATCACCAGATTCTTTTAAAGTCAATAAAGTTACAGTGATCGTTTCACCATCTTGATCTGGTAATAAACTAAGATTTTTATAAGCCCATTTTTCAGCTCCTAGTTTTATTTCTTCTAATTGTGAATTATACAATCTTTCTTTATTATCTTTAATACTCTTGGTTACAATTGGAAATGTTATTAATGCTATTACTGCTAAAACTAGTAATACTCCTAACAATTCAACTAAAGTAAATCCTCTTTTCATTATACCACCTATAATAATTATATATTTTTAATGCTTTAGAGTCAATTAGTTTCACTTTTTTTAATAATATACGTTTTGTCTTTTGTATAAAATGCATAAAAAACTTCATTTAATTTCAATTTGTTTTTATTTAAAATACTATAGACCCAATCAATATCTTTATTCATATTTTTAACTGTATCGACATCAATTACACCATCTAAAATAATTGGCATCGGATAAACATTATTATCACTAAAAACTGATAATTTACCATTGTTTTCTAATATGGCATAATTGACTTCATCCAAATTTTTAATTCCTTGTTCTCTTAATTGGGAAATTAAATCATCTAAACTATATCTTGTTTTTTGCATTTGTTTGAAATTAACTTTACCTTTATTGACTAAGACTTGAGGATTTCCATCAATAAATTTACGAAATGCATTACTTTTTAATGTTAGAAAACTTAAACCTACTTGAATTATTACTAATAAAGCTATAGGAACGATTGAAACTAAAATTGAACGATCAATTTCTTCAATACTCATAGCAGCTAACTCAGCAATTAAAATAGATACGATTAAGTCAATAATACTTAATTGACCCACTTCTTTTTTTCCCATAATTCGATAACAAACAACAATAAAAAAATACAAAATAAACGTTTTAATTATTATATTTATATACATTTCAATCACCTATCTTATTATGGTTAATGTTCTAAATTTTTATACAAGGACATATTAATTATTGGGTGATAAAATGTTTTTTTTAAAAAAACTAGGAAAGTCTTTTTTAACTAGCTTAATAATCTTGCTAGGACTAACTTTAATTATAACTATTTTTAATTACATAGGATTATTTGGTTTAAATATTGTTAATACTTTTTCTTATATTACTCCTTTTATAGCTTTATTTATAGGTGGAATATTAATGGGTAAAGGTTCAACTAGCAAAGGCTGGTTAGAAGGAATTAAGTTTGGCGTAATCTGCGTTATTATATTTTTTATTTTTAATTATTTAGCTTTTGATTCATTTTTTAATATTTCTAATATAATTTTATATGTAATTACTTTAATAGCTAGTATTATAGGTGGAATGATTGGAATCAATCTTAAAAAAAATGGTGATTAATCTTCACCATTTTTATATTTTTTAATAAATTCTTCTTTATATTTTAAAAATGTATCATTCTTAATATTTTCTCTTATTTCTTCCATTTCTTTAATTAAAAATCTAATATTATGAATAGATAATAAACGACCACCTAATGTTTCATCACAAGTTATTAAATGTCTTATATAAGCTTTAGTATAGTTTTTACAAGTATAACAATCACAATTATCTTCAATCGGAGTAAAATCTTCTTTATATTTTAAATTTTTTAAATTTATTCTTCCGTTTCTAGTAAAAGCATTACCATGTCTAGCTAACCTAGTTGGTAATACACAATCAAACATGTCAATTCCACGTTCTACTCCTTCTAATAAATCGATTGGTTCACCTACTCCCATCAAATAACGTGGTTTATCTACAGGTAAATATTTAATAGCATAATCAATCATTTTGTACATTGTAACCTTATCTTCACCAACACTAGTTCCACCGATTGAATAACCATCAAAGTCTAATTTTACTGTTTCTTGGGCGCTATACTTTCTTAAATCCTCATACTCTCCACCTTGAACTATTCCAAATAAAGATTGGTTTTCGTTATTATGAACAGCTTTACCTCTTTTAGCCCATCTAATCGTTCTTTCAGTACTAGCTTTAGCATATTCATAAGTAGCAGGATAAGGAATACACTCATCAAAACTCATTGCAATATCACTATCTAATTTATTTTGAATTTGAATAGATAATTCTGGTGTCAAGAATAGCTTTTTACCATCAATATGACTTTTAAAAACAACTCCCTCTTCAGATATATCTTTCTTTTTAGCTAAAGAAAACACTTGAAAACCACCACTATCAGTTAAAATAGGACCATTATAATTCATGAATTTATGTAACCCTCCAGCTTTATTTACGATATCTTCCCCAGGCCTTAACCATAAATGATATGTGTTAGCTAAAACAACCGCACTATGCATATCATATAACTCTTCAGGAGTTAATGTTTTAACATTTGCTAGTGTTCCAACTGGCATAAACATTGGAGTATCAAAAGTGCCATAATTAGTTTTTAATTTCCCTAGTCTTGCTTTACCATCATTTTTTATTAGTTCATATTTTATTTTCACTTCTAAATCACCTGTGATTAATTATAAACTAAATAAATTAATTTGACAAGATATAAAAAATGTGTTATTATAACCAACGTAATTTTGAAGGGGGACTTATTTATGGAAAGAATGAGAGAAAATACAATTAACTTTGAAAAAGTAGTTACTAAAGATGAATTATTAAAACTATCTAGTGAAGATATCGAATTAGCTAAAAAAGATGGTAGTCATCATTCTAACTATTTAAGAAGTAATTTTGAAGGCAGTCAATTAATTGAATTATTAGCAAATAGAGCTCGTGAACTAGCTTTTTTAGGACATAAGTATCGTGACAAAAGTGATACCTTTAAAGAATTACTAGCTGCTAATATTGCTTTTGCTGATGATGAAAAGTTTATAAAAGCTTTATTATCTAAAAATATTAACTATTATCAATTATTTTCTTATGCAAGAGCTGTTTCTAGTATCAAAAGAATTACTTTTATGGCTAAAGAATTGGAAGATGATGAAGTTAAGGTAGCAAGTAAAAAAATAAATACTTTATGTGCTGTTATCAGAAATTATTATGGTATTAAAGATTATAATTTAATTTTAGCTAAAATCGCTGAAGTTATAGCTTTTAGAAAAGACTTATATAAAAAATTAGAAGATGAACAATTTGAAAAAGAGAAAAAAAAGAAGCTTTAATCAAGAGTTTCTTTTATTTTTTCTAAATTCATAGCCCGACTACCTTTAATATAAATAATACTATCATCAATAATATTTTCTTTTAAATATTTATTTAATTCTTTAATATTATTGAAATGTTTTCCTTTTATTAATTTAGTATAATTACCAATTAATAGTACTTGTTTATTATTAATTTTTTTTAAATACTTATTTATTTTTTTATGATATTTCTTACTATATTTTCCTAATTCTAGCATATCGCCAATAATTATAAATTTAAATTCATTTTTATTGTTTAATATTTCTAATCCTCCAACTAAAGATTCAAAACTACTATTATAACTGTCATCAATTATAGTATATTTATTTTTTATTATATTTAATCTACCATCAATATTCTGATATTCGCTAATAGCTTCACTGATTAAATTTAGATCAATATTAAATAGCATTCCTACTTTAATAGCTATTAATACATCATTTAATAAATGTCGATAAGAGTGGAAAACAAAATGAGTATTTTTAATATCAAATTCTACTTCATCTTGACATTTTATATTTTTTAAATTTAAACTTTTCTTATCAACTCTAATGATATTTTTGTATTTAATTTTTTTTAGATATTTATCTTCATTATTAACAATTAAAAAGCCATCTTTCATACCATCTAATATTTCTAATTTTGCTTCTAAAATGTTTTTTTGATTACCTAAATTACCAATATGAGCAGTACCAATATTGGTAATTACTGCATAATTAGGTCTACATATATTTGATAAATAAGCTATTTCACCCTGATGATTCATTCCTAATTCTGTTACTATTATATCGTAAGTATCATCTAAATTTAATAAGGTTAAAGGTAACCCAATATGATTATTATTGTTTTTAATTGATTTTAATACCTTATATTTTTTACTTAATACTAATGATATTAATTCTTTAGTTGTAGTTTTACCAACACTACCAGTAATTGCTATTAAAGGTATATTATATTTACTTCTTATATAACTAGCAATTTTACCTAATGTTTCAATACTTGATTTAACTTTAATATTTGGTATATTTTTAATATCTATTTCACTTATAACAGCTACTGCGCCATTATCAATAGCTTCATTTATATAGTCATGGCCCTTATTAATTGCTAAAAATAAGTCACCTTGTTTTATATCTTTAGAATTAGTTTTTATTTTATTTATCATAGTATCTTTGTAAATAATACCATTGATTATTTTATTTAATTCACTTAATTGCATAGAATTCACCTAATATATTTTATGCAATTAAAAAAAACTGATTAATTTTAATCAGTTTGAAATCTATCTGGAAAGGACGGCATGAGCACTGTAGTAAGACGTCGCTAAGCCAGTAAGGTTGCCGAAGGTGAATACGCCAGAATAGGCAACATCGTCATAGTAGCCCCCACGAAGGAACCACGGGTTAGTCGAGAAAACGAAGTACGCATAATCGCCATACCATCCTCCATTAGTATTCCCATATGTTGATAAGGTTTCTTTCGTTGCATCGCCTAACTTTCCTCGACTATGTGTTGTATAACTACTATTATACGTATATTTGTCATAATATTTTTCTTCTGGGGCTTCACTAAATCCTGATGAACTAGCATTAAAATTTCCACTTCTATTGACCATATTTCCCATTACTCGCTCATATGCTCCTCCACTCATATCATATACTCCATATATTGTTCCGGTGGTACTTGCTTTTGTTCCTAAACTCCTATCACTTGCATATTCTCCGATATTTCCATCACTACCTACTATTTTCCCATCATAAGTATAACTTCCATATGTACTAGATCCACTTCCTGTTGTTCCTAAACTTCTTCCTGTATAATAACCACTACTATTATTTTTATATACTTCTTCTCCTATTCCATATTTACTGTGGGATAAATAGGCTACTGCTCCCCATTCCATATTCTTCATCATATGACTATCTCCATTTAGATTATATGTGGTTTCTATATTTTGAATTGCTGTAAAAAAAATTGAGTTTGTTTCCTTTCTTAAACTGCTTACATTCGGTTTTATTGTTATTTTATTTGTACTTCCACTTATTTCAAACTTACCTACCCAAAAACCAGTTAATTCTTCATCACCGAAAGTAAATGCTGGATGGGTATACCAATTACCATTAGTAGCATTGGTACATGTTTCACTGATTAAATTTCCTTCACTATCAGTTTGATTAATTGCATCAGTACATGTTACTGTTCCTGTTGTTGCTGTTCCATTTTCAAATGTTATATTAATTATTTGTTCTGATACACTTCCATTATCTGCATTAAATAATTGATATTTATATCTTGGTATCCAAACATACCATAATGCTATATCATCTTCACTTATCGTATCGCCAACATTTTTATTTACTCCATCATTTAACACTACTGCATTAGCCCATTCTTTATTATCATAATTATACCATTCTTCAGACAAATCGGCATATATCCAATTACTTCCATCGTATTTTATTGGAATCATATTATTTAATAGTTCCGGACTATTTGCACCACTTCGATCACGATAAATTAATTTAGTCACTTCATCATTTAACTCATTCATAACATCATTTTTTAATTTATCCAAGATTAACTTTCGGCTACCTAAAATACTTAAAACACCAAATATTAATATTAAAAATAAAATTAAAATCGAATAAATTATTCCACTAACTGCAAACCCTTTATTATTCAAATTCAAGCACCTTCTTTACTATAAAAATTATATCAAATATCAAAAAAATTTACAACAAAAAATGTAGCATAAAGCTACATTCACAAACAATACTTATAAGTTCACAAATGAAACTTCCTCGGTATTAAAAGTAGTCTGTGGATTTGAATATATATATTCATTAATTATTATAAACAAATTAACTAATTTTATTCATTTTATTTTCATAATAATTATGATTAATAGCTATTCCTAAAACAATAATATAAGAAATAAAATAAACTAATAACATTAAAATAGCTATATTAGCTAAACTACCATAAATAATATTATAATTAGCGATATTAGTTACATAAAAAGAATATCCACCAGTTAAAATAATAATTGAAATAGTAGCAAATAAAGCACCATAATTAACATATTTACTTTTAATTTTTTTATCAGGAGCCATTGTATATAATATTTTAATAACGAAGAAAATCATTATAAAAGCAATTAAAACTTTAACAATTGTAATAATAACATAATTATTAGATATAAATTTACCAATAACACCAAAGTTTAAAACATTGTTTAAAATAAAACTACCAAAAGCCATAACAATTAAAGTAAAAATTAATAAAAGTAGTAACCAAAAAGTCATAAAAATTGCTTTAGTTCGGCGATATATATAATTTTTTGGTTTATTTTTATATAAAATATTAGAAGCCGTAATTAAACTGTCTGGACCATTACTAGCAACAAAAAATCCTACAATAATGAAAACAAAATTAGAGAAACTTAATCCACTGTTGAAAAAAGGTAATAAAATTTCCATGACACCACTTGGAACAACATTGCCTAAAGCATTAGTTATACTAGTTGTTGATAAAGATAAACTAGAAGCAATCATTCCAAATAAAGTAAGTATTGGGGCTAAGGAAAGAATAAGAAAAAAAGCTAGATTACCAGGTAAAATTAACATTTCTGGTAATCTAATAACTTTCCATAAATCAGTTAGAAATTGTTTCAATCTTTTATTTCCTCTTTATTATTACGCATATCTAATGTTGCCTCATTAATTGCATCATCAATCGTCTTAATAGCATCATTAATCATACTATATCCCATAGCAGCACCAAAACCATGTTTTAATTCTTTTAATTCTTTCCCTAATTTACGCATATAAGTAATAACTTGTTTTTCTTCATAACCTACGAGGTAAATTAAAAACTCGTTACCATTAGTCCTAATTATTTCACTATTTTCATTTTGATTAACAATTAGAATATTAGCGGCTTGTTTAATAACTTCATCACCCTCAGCATGACCATAATTATCGTTAATATAAGCAATATTGTTTAAATCAACAATAATAATAGTTTGTGGATAAACATCACTACTATCCCATTTTTCAATTGAAGCATTTAAATAATTACGATTTTTTAATAAAGTTAATTCATCTATATATCTTAACTTATCTTCCTTTGATAAATTTAAACTTTTTTTCTTTGGCTTTATTTTAATAATCGCTAAAACAATTAACAAGATACCGACAATACTGCCTAAAACAACAGCAATATTTTTTAAAATAATTGGTGTTTTATTAACTAATAATAACTCACTTAAACCAGTTGTAATAAAACGTTGAGTATCATTAAACCTAATATAGAAATCTAAGAACTCATTAAAAATTTTATTATCAGCAATATCTCTAGAAATAAATGAATAATTGTCATCGTTAAACTGATAAGCAATAATATAATCTTTTAAAGTATTGGAATAGTAATTATAGTTATAAACATCTAAAGCAATTATACTATTTTCATCAACGTTATTAATTAGTTCTTTCATATTAGGAAAGGTTTTAACTTCAATACCATTATTACTCAAATATTCAGCAATCATACTATTTTCTAAACAATAAGCAGTTTTTAAAGATTTTATTGAATTAATAATAATATTATTAGAAGTATGTTTTAAAATCATTAAATTATTTTCATAAACAGGAACAGTTTGATAAACATCTAAAGCATAATCATCTGAACTATTGATACCATAAAATAAATCAATTTGATTAGCATTAAAAGCATTAACCAAATCATTAATACTGTTATATTCACGATAAGATATTTCAGCATTAGTTAGTTTAGAAAAATTAGATAACAATTGATGATTTATTCCTGCTAAACGATTTTCTAATAATGTATCAAAAGGAGCATTTTCAATAAATCCATAATTATATCTTTTACTTCTAAATTTTACTGTTTCTTCATCATTAATTCCTTTAAAATTTAAATAATTTTTTGATAAATATTTATTATAAGAATCTTCATAATTTAAGCTTGACCATCTATTATAATATTTTGTCAAAATAGTATTAAGTCTATCTGTACTCCCTAAAGATAAAACATAATATTTTTTATAATCACTAATATTAAAAGCAATTTTGTAATTATTATCAATTAAACTTTTTAAATCAGTAGTTTTTAATAAAACAATTGCATCTAATTCAGTATCATTATTATTAAATTCATTGATAAGCTCATCATTATTGGCAAAAGTTTTATAACTAACATCTGCATTATGTAAATAATTATTAATGTTAGTTAAAGTTTCATTTAACACACCAATAGTTAAACCTTTTAAGTCATCGATACTTAAAAAAGTTTGATCTTTAGTTACTAAAGCATAATTATCTTCATAAATTAAGATCTGATTATCTTCTAGATTATCAACTAATTTAAATGCATATTCTGAATTTACTTCATCGCCTAATTTATAAGATACTTTATTAAAAGAAAGATTAGTTTCTTTATTCAATGAATCTAAAAAATCAACAATTATACCTTCACCATTATAACTAAGTACCGGTATACTATCGACGATAGACATATCAATAACATTATTTTTGTTACTTTCAATCCATTGCTTTTCAAATAAATTTAAAGTTGTTACTTTATCTTCTTTTGTTAAAAAATAATAAACCAAAAATGACGTTAATAAAAGTAGGATAACAACAATACTAATTATTAATTTCTTATTCTTCATCATTGTCACCCTCAACAACATTATCAACCCAACTAAATTCAGTAGCTTTTTTTGAATGATAACCGATTAATGGATAGTTTAAATTTTCGGCACTTGGATCAGTAAAGAAAATTTCAATATCATAAAAATCAATTATTTTTGTACTCAAATTATTTAAAACTATTTCTGACAGTTGTTTTGCTTCATCTAATTTAGTATCAGATTTAACATCAACAAAAAATTTCATAGTAGCTACTTTTGTTTCATAAGTCACATCCACTACTAAATCTGAATCAATAATTTCATTTTTAATTTTTTCGATAACAGCATTGTCAATCTCAGGAGCATTTTCTAGTCTGTCACCATAAACGCTTTTACTACTGCTTGGATAAAACATTCGATAAACAGCAAAAAAAGCTAATAACAATAATACTAAGCATATAATACCAACAATAACTGGGGCTTTATGTTTCTTTATAAATTCCATATCTTCACTCCTAACGTTAATATTATACTATAAATATTCATTTTAATCAATTCTTTATTAAATAGTATGCTAAAACTTAATTTAATTTTATTCTAAATATCAAAATATTATTTTATAACAATTGACTAATTTGCTTTTTATTTAAATTAGTTAATTTAGAAATTAAATCAATACTCATTCCTTCTGCTA
>CAMLYN010000026.1 GCA_946491675.1 uncultured Mycoplasmatota bacterium
TTGAAGATTTGATCCAACTGATAAGAAATCAGCATATTCTTCTTCTTTGTTAGGATTTAATCCTTCTACTTCTTTTTGTAGCGCTTCAGCAACATTTAAAATTCTTGATAAGTAAAAGTTATTTTTTCTACGATACACTTCAATATATTTTCTAATAGTATCATAGTTTAGTAATTCTTCAGATAATTTTTTAATATTTTTACTTATTTTTTCTTTTAGTTCCTCTATTGCTATTGGGTCTAGGACAATTTCCGTTGTTTCTTCTTCAACTTCAAATGCAAACAGTCTTTCAAATAAACCTTTTGGTTTTTCTTCTTTTTTGTGAGAATAAACTTTATTAAGAGTATCATTAATTGAAGCGATTGATTCATCATTCGCATCAATTAACATCAACTTCGGTAATTCATCATAAATATATTGTGAGTGAAAGCCTAAAGAATCACCAAATTTAATAACACTTTGAATATCATCGACATCTAAAGTATCAATTGGTTTTTCATCTAATAATTTAATTCTTTCATTAACACTTAAAGAAAATTCGTAATCTTGCTCTGTTTTTATTTCTGTTTGTAAAATTTTGAAATTAATTCCTAATTTTTCAGCCATTTCTTTCATAAAAGCAATGTCTTCATCTTTACCAATAAAGATTTTTTTAATTTCATTAGTAGTTAAATTTTGATAATAATTAGCAAATATATCAGAGTCTATTTCTATTTCATTTAAATCATCTAGAAAGTCTTGAGGTAAGTTTAAATAAGTAAATACTTTTTCTAGAGTAAGTCCATTTTTATTTAAAAAAGGAAGTAGGGGATTTTCATAATAAAGAAGATATAAAATAATTGCTATATTTTTAATATTGTTACTATCAATATTGTATTCTAATAATTTTTTATGAACTTTAATAGTGAATATTAAAAACTTTTCTTCTTTTGTGTCGATATTGTTTCTTTTGTCATATAAAAGTTTTTTATTAACATTTTTTTGATGCTCATTTTGATATTCTTGATATAACTGGTCGAAATTATCATAAATATCATTGCTTAAGTTAAAATGGTCGAAAAATTTATTAATGAAAACACTATTATTTAAATCTTTAGAAAATATATTTTTAGCAATATCATAAATTGTAATATTAGCTTTTTGCTTACCTTTATTATTACCTTCGAAAATAATCTTACTATAATCACGAATCAAATTATCAATATTTCCTTCGTCATAAGTTATAGTTTGAATACCAAGATATTTTTTGATTTCATTAACCGAAAATCCTAGATAAGTAAAAAAATCTTTCATTTCATTTTCCTTGGTTAAAGCGCTTAAAATTAATACAATAATTGTTCTATCGTTTAAGTTATTAATTTTTAGTTCTTTAGCTTGATTAATAGCACTAACTTGTTCTAAAAAGTAAATTGTATTAATTGGGAATCCTTTAAAAAATTCTTCTTGTTTTACTTTTTCACTTTCTTTTTCCGCTTCTTTAATTTGATTTGAAAAATCACTTTCAAGTGGTTCAGTGGTTATTTCTTCAAAAATATGATGTAGCAATTTGCTTGACGTAAAGTTACCATCATATATATTTCTTTCGATTAGAGAAATTGAAATATTTTCCGAATTACGTCTTTCATTTCGTCCTTGAAAAACATATTTTTTAATTTTATTTGTTAGTACTTTATAATCTAATTCACTGTTTTCGATATCTTTTAAATTAATGTTCAAATTTAATAACTGCATTACCTTTTCATAAGTAACACCTTTATATGTGAAGAAAGAATTAAGTTCAGTTTGAAAGTTGACACTTGCTAAATAAAAGGCTAGAACTATAATATCATTATCATTGACAATTATTTCAGAAGAATTATCCTTTAATTTTTCTTTTAAGAAAGTGTAAGCTTTTCCGACAAATTCAATATAATCTTTAGAAGCTTTTGGTAAGTCTTTATAGAAGTTTGCTAAAATGTTTTTTTCTAATTGATTAGCTTGTTTTTTTAAATAGTCTTCGATATCGCTAAATGTTTCTATTTGTTTCCCTAAACTTAAAAGTAATTTTTCAACTGCTAATGATTTGGTAGTATCACGATCAAATATTTTCTTAACAACATCGATTGTTGTCATGTCTTTATCTTTTTTAAAATATTTTTGGTATTCATCTTTTAAAATGAAAAAATTAGGAGATGTTCTATCTAAATCATCATAGGTAAAAGAAAAATTAAGAGATCTAAATACTTTTTCCAAAGTAACTCCTTCGTTTTTTAATACTTGACCGATTAAATTTAAATCACTTTCATTAGGTAATGATTTATCAGGAAATAAAATGGCTAGAAAAAGTGATAGTGGAACAATGTCGTCATCGGATCTTGTAACAATTTCATTATTTGGTCTTAACTTTTTGTAGATTATAGTTCTGATTTTTGAAGCTGTTTCTAAGTAATCGATAGTATCGATAGGTAATTTTTCAAACATATTTTCTTTAATGTTATTAATCATTTCATCAAATTGAGACTCTCTTGTTTTGTTTAATGAATTAAGGAAAGCTTTAAATCTTTTAGGAAACATTCTATTAATATAATAATAGTAATTGCCTGTATTGTAGGTATTTTCGAGACTGCCTTTAATTTTATTCGCACTTTCAATCAATAAATCTAAAGGCGTTAAACCAAAATAAAAACTTTCATCATCATAAATAAGAAAATAAGATGCATTACGTTCAAATGTGTTTTTTTCATTTGACTGGAATTCTTCCGGTTTTAGTTCTGGTAATTCTGAAAAATCAAGCCCACATCGTGCAAGAATGTGCTTATAATTTTCATTTTGTGATAGAGTATAAAGTATAATTAAGAAAAGTTTAAAATCTTTATTATAATTTTCATTTGCAATTTTAATGTAAGCTTTATGGTCAAAATAATGATAAAAATAGGGTATTACTTGACTAGTAAATTCTGCTGTTTCTTTTGGGACTATTTTAATAAATTTTTCATAAGTCATTTCCATAATATCAAAATTCCTTTCTTAGGTTGAATATTATAGCATATTTTTTTGTTATAGACAAAAAATAATTATTTTGTATTGACAAGTTAACCAGTAAATTATATAATTAACATGAAAAAAGTTTCATATAATAATTTAGAGTGAAATAACCACTTTAATAATATTCACTCTAGGCTAGAAAAGGAGAACATATGTTGGAATTAATTGATATCTCATTTAAAAGAGATAATAAACAAATATTAGATAAAATAAATCTAAAATTAGATGAAGAAAAATTTTATGTTATTACAGGACCTAATGGTAGTGGTAAAAGTAGTTTAGCTAAAATAATTATGGGGATTGAAAAGCCAGATAGTGGGAAGATTGTTTTTAATAATATTGACATTACTAATAAGAGTATTGATGAAAGAGCTAAACTAGGAATTGGCTTTGCATTCCAACAACCAGTTAGTTTTAAAGGCTTAACCGTTTATGATTTACTTAAAATAGCTGTTAATAAAGAACTTACAAAAAATAATGCTTGTGATATTTTATCTAAAGTTGGACTTTGCGCATTAAATTATGTTGATCGAGAAGTAAATTCTTCTTTATCAGGTGGAGAATTAAAAAGAATCGAAATTGCAACAGTTATGGCAAGAAATCCTAAATTAGCTATCTTTGATGAACCAGAGGCGGGAATTGATTTGTGGAGTTTTCAAAATTTAACTAATGTTTTTAAGCAAATTCAAGAACAATCTAAAGGTATTACTTTAGTTATATCCCATCAAGAAAGAATTCTTAATATAGCTGATCAAATAATTTTACTAGAAGAGGGTAAAATAAAGAAAATTGGTAGTAAAAATATTATGATGAACCTTATTTTAAAAGAAGAAATTTGTTGTAAAGGGGTGAATGTTTGTGAATAAAACCGATGAAAAATTATTAGATAATGTTTTAGATAATAATGTTTTAGAAGCTGATTCCTATAATATTAGAAAAAACGGGAAAAGTATCGATCGAAAAACTAATCCTTATATTGATATTATTTCTAAAGAAGATGGTAGTGGAATCGATATTTATGTTAAAGAAAATACTTTATTTGGTATTATCGATATTCCTGTTATTATTACTGAAAGTGGTTTAACTGATATTGTTTACAACGATTTTCATATTGGTAAAAATTCTAATGTTATTATCGTGGCTGGGTGTGGCATTCATAATAATGATAAACATGATTCGGTTCATGATGGTATTCATCGGTTTTATTTGGATGAAAATTCAAAAGTCAAATATATTGAAAAGCATTATGGTAGCGGTAAGGGAAAAGGTAAAAGAATATTAAATCCTGTTACGGAAATTGAAATGAAAAAAGGTTCAAGTATGACGATGGACTCATTACAAATTAAAGGTGTTGATAAAACTTTGCGAGTTACAAAAGCTAACTTATCTGAAAATACAACTTTAGTTATTAATGAAAAAATCAAAACTTATCAAGATCAATATGCGAAAACTGATTTTATAGTAACTTTAAACGGTGAAAATGCCAGTTGTCATGTTACTTCAAGATCAGTTGCAACTGATAATTCTTATCAAGAGTTTACCTCTAATATTATTGGTAATGCTAAATCATTTGCTCATGTTGAATGTGATGCTATTATTCAAGATAAAGCGTCAGTTAAAGCAATTCCGGAAATATACGCTAATAATGTTGAAGCTAATTTAATTCATGAAGCAGCGATTGGTAAAATAGCTGGAGCTCAACTAATAAAATTGATGTCTTTAGGATTAACGGAAAAAGAAGCCGAAGAAACAATTATTAATGGCTTTTTAAAGTGAGAGGAGAAAAGTATGATTAAATTAGTTTTAGTAAGACACGGTGAAAGCATTTGGAATTTAGAAAACAAATTTACTGGTTGGACTGATGTTGAATTATCAGAAAAGGGTATTCAAGAAGCTATTGCAGCTGGAAAAGTATTAAAAGAAAAAGGCTATACTTTTGACATTGCTTACACATCAGTTTTAAAACGAGCTAATGATACCTTAAATTATATTTTAAAAGAAATGAACTTAGATATACCAATTTATTATAGTTATAAGTTAAATGAAAGACATTATGGTGCTTTGCAAGGATTAAATAAAGATGAAACAAGGAAAAAATATGGTGAAGAGCAAGTAAGATTATGGCGAAGAAGTGCTGATACAAGACCGCCAGCTTTAACTATTAGTGATCCTCGTTACCCGGGTAACGATCCTAAATATAAAACTTTATCGCAAGATGAATTGCCTTTAACTGAAAATTTAATTGATACGATTAAACGAGTTATTGAATATTGGAATAGTGACATAAAAAATAATTTGCTAAATGGTAAAAGAATTATTATTGTCGCTCATGGTAATAGTTTAAGAGGATTAATTAAATATTTGGATAATTTATCTGATGATGAAGTAATGAATTTAGAAATAGAAACTGGTAATCCAATTTGCTATGAATTAGATGATAATTTAAAACCAATCAAGCATTATTATTTGAAATAGGTGACTTATGGGTGAAGTAAGAGAACCAATTAAGAAAAACTCCATTGCTAAAAAAAACAAAATAATTGCTGATGGCTTTGAATTAATCTGCAATAAAGGATATCATAATGTTAGTTGCGTTGATATTGCTAAATATTGTGGTGTTTCAACGGGGATAATTTATCAATATTTTAAGGATAAACGGGATATTTTTATCGAAGGTGTTAAACTATATTCTGATAAGATTATGTTTCCTTTATTAAAAATCGAAAATAAAAAAATAACAAAAGATAATGTTGAAATTATAATTAAAGATATCGTATTAAAATCGATAAAACAAAACACAATGACCAAAAAAGCTCATCAAGAATTAATGTCGATGAGTTGTTTAGATAATGAAGTTTTAAAAATATTTAGTGATAAAGAACTGGAAATTACTGAAAGACTAGTTGATATTTTAAAACACAATGGCTTTAGTGAAATAAATTTAAATGAAAAAGTTCATTTAATTATTAATTTAATCGATGATTTATGTCATGAAACTGTGTATCACAAACATCAAAATATTAATTATGATGTTTTAATTGATGAAACCGTTAAATTGATTGTAAATATTTTAAAGGAGAATTATGCAAACGACAGATAAAAATATTTTAATTGCTTTTTTACTTAATATATCATTTTCAATAATTGAATTGTTTGGAGGGCTATTTACAAAAAGTATTTCCATCATTTCTGATGCAATTCATGATTTTGCTGATGCTATTAGTATTGGCATATCGTATTTTCTAGAAAAGAAAAGTAAACATAAACCAGATAATAAATATACTTATGGTTATATTCGTTATTCAATTTTAGGAGCTTTAATAACTACTTCTATTTTAACCGTCGGGTCGATTTTAGTTATCATTGGTGCTACTAACCGCTTATTTAATCCTGTTACTTTAAATTATGACGGTATGATTATTATATCTATATTTGGCATAGTATTTAATTTTTTAGCAGCCTATATGACTAAAGATGGCGATTCTTTAAATCAAAGATCAGTAAATTTACACATGTTAGAAGACGTTTTAGGTTGGATAGTAGTTTTTATTGGTTCAATTTTAATTAAGTTTACTAATATTAATTATATTGATTCAGTTATGAGTATTTTAATAGCTTGTTATATTTTATTTCATGCTATTAAAAATTTAAAATCAGTTTTAGATTTATTTTTAGAGAAAACTCCTAAAAATATTGATATTAATCATTTAAAAAAACATTTATTAGCTATTAAAGATGTTATCGATATTCATCATATTCATGTTTGGAGTATTGATGGTGTTAATAACTATGCTACTTTACATGTGGTAACGAATAGTAAAAAAATAGATAAAGTTAAATTAGAAGTTAAAGAAGAATTAAAAGAACATGGAATTGTTCATACAACAGTTGAGATGGAAACAGAAGACGAAAAATGTAATGATAATGAATGTCATGTTGAAATAAAAAACACTTCTTTTCATCATCATCATTAAAAATAATATAAAATGATTTGACTAATATATAAAAATGATGTAAAATAGCTACCGAAATGAAAAGGAGTGTTTATAATATGAATATTTTGGCCGAAGAGCAAAAGAAATTGTATGAAAAAGGAATTAGCCAAGAGGAATTTGAAAAAAAACAAGCAGAGTTTTTTAAGTTGTATTATAAAATAAGAACAGAAGAGGAAGGTAGAATTTGGAATAAGCTTTCTTTAGAACAAAGAAAAAGTCTTCACAAATTAGTTTTAAGTATTTATCAAACTAAAAATTTTTTTCAAGGTTTTAAATATGAAATAATCAAAGATGAACGTGAAGAGACAACTCGACCTATTATTTTTGTTCCAACTCATGTTGGTAAATATGATATTGAAGTAACGAGTCCTGCGATTAAATATCATTACTATTTATTATCTGGTGATTATGAACATATTCAAGGAACAATTGATGAAAGATTTTTATCATTTAATGGTGTATTTTATTTTAATGAAAAGGATAAAGTTGACCGTAAGGCTGTAGTTGAAAAGATGATTAATCATCTAAAAGCTGGTGGTAATTTAATGTATTTTATTGAAGGAACATGGAATATTACGCCAAATCTTCCAATGCTACCATGTTATTGGGGAATTGTTGACATTGCTAAAAAAAGTAATGCTATTATCATTCCTGTTGCATCAGAACAATATGGTAAATTATTTAAAATAAATGTTGGTAAAAATTTTGATATGAATAATTATGGCGATGGAATAGAAGAAAAAGCTAGAGCGATAGGTGATTTAAGAGATACTTTAGCAACTTTAAAGTGGGAAATATGGGAAACCGAGCCAGTTAAAAGAGAAGAATTGACAGGTCATGAATGGGAAGAATATGTCGAAAAACGTTTTAAAGAGTGGCCATACTTTAATGAAGAATATATTGCTGGATTAATATTTAAACCGAAGAATGTTACTACTAAGGAAGAAGTTTATGGACCTGTTAAAAAATTAGTTCCAAACAAAAATAATGCCTTTATTTTTAACAAAAGATTAAGTGATGATATTTTTAATTAAAAATGAAAGAAATTTCAGGTTAAAAAAATGAAATTTCTTTTTTTTTTAATTAAAAATAGTGTATAATTAAATTGTATTGTAAGGAGTGGAATTATGAATAATGGTTATTTAACAGGATGTGCTTTGGTTGTAGTATTGTTAATCAGCATAATGTTTGCTTTAAAAAGAGGTATTCCTAATATTGAAACAAAAATATTTAAAAAAATGTTATTATGTAATGTTTTAGAATCAATTTGTACTACTTTAATTGTCGTAGTTGCTTTAACTATCAATTCGACTATTATTTTAAAAATATTAAATCGAATTGATGTTGTTTTAATTGTCACTTGGTGTAGCTTAATGTTTTATTACATATACACTATTTCTACTAATAAATTTGATAAAAAAGTTAAATATTTAATTTATGGTTTAAATGGAATAATTTATGTTTTAGCGATTGTTTTAGATGTTCATATAATTAATGAAAATGGAGTTTTAAATTCCAATGGACCTTTACCTTTACTAGGTCTTATTGGAGCAAGTATTTATATTATATTTATGTTATTATTTTTAATATTTTATAAAAATAAAAAAGCTGACTTAGATAAAAATAAATATATTCCTCTTTATTTTTTAATATTTTTACTTTCAATTGTAGCCGTTTGTCGAGCTATTATTCCTGAAATTAATCTTGTTTCTATTGTTTTAAGTTTGATTGATATGATTATGATTTTTACAGTTGAAAATCCAGATGCAAAGATGATCAATTCTTTAAATTTAGCTAAAGATATGGCCGAAAAAGCAAATCGCGCTAAATCTGACTTTTTATCGAGTATGTCTCATGAAATAAGAACACCTTTAAATGCCATTGTTGGACTTTCTGAAGATATCGCTAGCTATAAAGAACAATTACCAAACGAAGTAGTTGAAGATGTAGTTGATATTCAAAATGCTTCTAATACTTTATTAGAAATAGTTGGCAATATTTTAGATATTAATAAAATTGAAAGTGAAAAAATGAAAATAATTGATGAACCATATAATTTTAAAGAAGAAATAATTGCTTTAATCAATGTTACTAAAACAAGAATTGGTGAAAAACCAATTAATTTATCTATTAATATTGCGGAAGATATTCCATATGAATTAATTGGTGATAAGATTCATATCAAACAAATAGTTAATAATTTACTTAGTAATGCGATTAAATATACGGAAAAAGGAAGTATCAATTTAACAATCAATTGTATTAATAAGGATGGTTTATGTATATTAATGATTAGTGTTCAAGATACTGGTCGTGGCATTAAAGCTGAAGATATTAATAAATTATTTACTAAGTTTGAAAGACTAGATATTGAAAGAAATACAACTGCTGAAGGAACTGGTCTAGGGTTGGCAATAACCAAAAGTTTAGTTGAAATGATGGGAGGTAAAATTAATGTCCAAAGTCAATTTGGTCAAGGATCAATTTTTATGGTTCAATTACCTCAAAAAATAAGTAAACTAATTAATCCAATTTCTTTTTCTAATCCTAATTTAAACATAAGTGAGGATAAAGAACCTGAACAAGTTAATTATGGGCATAAAAGGATTTTAGTAGTAGATGATAATAAATTAAATTTAAAAGTTGCTAGAAAAACTTTATCTAATTTTGATTTTGAAATTGAAGAAGCTGAAAGTGGTAATGACTGTCTTAATAAAGTTGCTTTAAGTAATTATGATTTAATTTTAATGGATATCATGATGCCAGGAATGAGTGGGGTAGAAACATTAAAAAAATTAAAAGATAATCCTGATTTTAAGACACCAGTTATTGCTTTAACTGCTGATGCTGTTTCTGGTGCTAAGGAAAAATATCTTAATGATGGATTTGTCGATTATATTGCAAAACCATTTAATCGTGAACAGATTAAACAAAAACTAGATACAATTTTTAGTAATTCTAATATAAATTTACAAAATAATTTTAATCAAGGAGTAACATATGAAATTAATAATTAAAAATTTAAAGAAAAATTTTGATAAAAAAGAAGTTTTAAAAGATATAAATTTTGAATTTGAAGAAGGTAAAATCTATGGCTTACTAGGAAGAAATGGCGCTGGTAAGACTACATTATTTAATTGTTTAAATGAAGATTTAGATGTCGATGATGGTGAATTTTATCTAATTGATCAAGAAATGCGAAAAATTGAATCAAACGATATTGGTTATGTTCTATCAACTCCGGTTGTACCGGAGTTTTTAACCGGAAGAGAATTTTTAAAGTTTTTTATTGATATTAATAAAGATCACATTGAAAACCTAAAAAGTATTGATGAATATTTTGATTTAGTTAAATTAGATAAAGATGATCGTGATAAATTAATGAAAGATTATTCGCATGGTATGAAAAACAAAGTACAAATGTTGGTGTATATTATTGCTAGTCCGAAAGTTCTTTTATTAGATGAACCTTTGACTTCCTTTGATGTTGTTGTTTCAGAAGAAATGAAAGAATTGTTAAAAAGTATTAAAAAAGATCATATTTTAATTTTTTCAACCCATATTATGGAGTTAGCTTTAGATTTGTGCGATGAAATAGTTGTTTTAAATAAAGGAGTTTTAGAACACGTCGATAATAAAAATTTAACTAATAAACAATTTAAAAATAAAATAATCGATATTTTAAAAGGTGAAGAAGATGCTTAAAGATTTTTTAATTTCTTTTAAAGTTAAAAATGCTTATACTGTTAATCAAATCATTTATTCTTTACAAAGATTTCCGTTATTAGGAAAATTAATTCCTAATAGTTTATATAAAATGAAGTGTTTTAAAATTATTAGTATAATAATTTATATTATCGTTCAAATCATTAAAATATTTGGGTTTAAATTATTATATATTTTAGTATTTTTAATATGTCCTTTAAGTATTTATCAAAGTTATAATCAAGAATTAATTATTCATATTTATCTATTTTTAGCTTTAATTGGTTGTTTTTCAAATACGGAAATATTTAATCCAACTA
>CAMLYN010000027.1 GCA_946491675.1 uncultured Mycoplasmatota bacterium
ATAACTTACATTTAGGTAATTAGATGTGCGGACACTTATTATTTCCATTTATATATTATTTGAAAATACATTTCTTTTTTGACTTTTTTTTACAGGAATTGCACTTTCTTTATTTTGAGGATTAATTGTTAATAAGTTTTTCTTAATTTTATCATATATATAATCAGCAATATAACCATTTGCAATATGATTACAATGAGCAGGTTTATCAAGAAAATAATTGTGTAAGGTATTATTATTAAAAACAGGTAATAAGGTTTCTACATCAGTAAATCCTAATCTAGCAAGTTTTTCTTTTTCATCTGTTGATATAATAAAAATCAGTTTATCGCCATGTTTTATATTTACATTGTCAGCAATTCTAACTTGTTCAGGTAATTCCATAGCTCTTAAACCATAATTATTAACGGAATAATCCATATTGTTAACATTAATTTTTCTTTGCAAATAACTTGCTATAGTATGTTTATCATCTACTAAAGCACCATATACCATACAAGGACCAAATATATTAATATCAAATGCATAATCAAAACCCTTATCTGTAGTATATCTAATTCCATTAATACTTTTACAAAAATCATTATCAGAATCTGCTAATCTACAAATGCCATTTTTTAGTATAGTTCCAGGAGATAAATTTTCCTTGTCTATATAATCTTCAGTAAATAAATCTCCCATAACTATTTCTACTAAATTTCTTATTTCAGGATCATTCATATAGTTACTAAGGTAATATATATAATTAACTTTAGCTTTCATTCTCAATTGTTCTGCAAATGTTAATTCTGTAAATTGTTCATTATCAGGAAATTCAAACACATAAGTTTCAAAAGATTGATCTTTTAAAAAACTATTAACAAAATAGTATATTTCTGCCTCATTACATAATTCATTTATATTTAATATACTTGAAGATAATTCTTTATCAAATCTACAATACCTATTTATTTCTTGTTTTAAATCCAACGAAAATAAATCTGTATCAATTAATAATGATTTTTCCTCTAAAATAGAACTTAAATAATTATCATAATCAATAGGAATAATAGAAGTGGAGAATTCATTACCATAGACATTTATATAATTAAATAATTCTTGTGATAATCCACCTCTAACAAAAACCTTTTTCGGTTTTCTACTTCTTAAATAATTAATAATTTTATCATTATTAGCATATAAACATTTCCATCTAGTTGAATCAATTGATGTATTTTTCCATTCACTATTGTCTTTATTATTTTTTTCTTTTGTATATATAGCCAATTCATCAATTGTAATTTTTAAACTACTACCATTACGAATACTATTTATAAAAGATTCATAAGTTATAAATTGCTCATCATTCAAAGCTACGATTGATTCTTGATTTTGCAAAAATACATTAATTAATTCATGTTTTAAATTAATATCAGATTCACTTATATGAATTACACTATTTTCTTTATTCATTACAGTTTCCCCCCCTCAATTTTAAATATTATTCATTAATATTTTTTAATAAAAAATTAACAATTTCATTATCATAATTATATAGTTCATGTTTTCCATCTTCAATAGTTGTCAATTTTAAATTATTCTTCTTACAAAAATCACTAATATCTTTATAAAGAACAGTCTTATCAACTGTACCATGAATTATTGAAACATTTTGAAACTCATAATTTTTAACAACATTATCACCATTTTTAAATTCAAGATAAGCATCTTTATATATTTTAATATTATTATACAAAGGCATAAATTCATTAGTATTAAAATAATCAAGTGATATTCCTGATTTGTGTTCCATAATCTCGCAAAAATTAATAGCAGGACACATTAACATTGTTTTTTCTATATTTGTATTATTCTGTATTAGCTTATTTAAAATCACAAAGCCACCAAAACTACATCCAAACAAATATATAGGTACATTATACTTTGTTTTTACATATGCAATAATTTCTTCTAGATAGGTTATACACAAACTTAAATTAAAAAGTGAAAAATCTGTTTTGTCTTCTCCATGACCAGGAAAGTCAAAAGAAATAATACCAATTTTATTTTTTAATAAATCATCATAAAATCTTGTTGCCCATGTTTTGTTGCTACCTAACCCATGACAATAAATTATTATTTTATTCATATTATCATGAGGTATGGCACTAAAAGTATTAATTTTATCATTAATTAAATAATTAAATTTAACTCTTAAATCATTTTTTGCCTTTTCAATAATTTTTTCGTCCATAAGTAATCCTCTTTTCCATCACTAATTATATCATAACTTATTAATATATTTTTTAAAAGTTTCTTTATTAGGATAATCTCTATTATCCAATTCATAATGCAACTTCTCATAGTCATAATCAACCATATTTTCTGTAAGAATAATTCCATTATTAACATTTTCTAAAACATAATACACTGCTTGTTTATCAATCGCTACACCTGTTCCATTAAGTGAATAAAAATCTATATTATCTTTTGTATGTTTTCTAAAAAAATGATAATGTCCATAAATTATACCATTGTATTCATCTACCTTTTTTCCTCCAAATAACGGATCATTATTTGCTGATATTAAAAGTGGCGTTTGATTAGTAGAAAACCTCATATCTTGTGGTGTATTAGTTTCAAAAAAAGAGCTAACATCTTCCCCATTATATTTCCAAACACCAGAATAATCATATCGTACATCAATGGGAAAATGACACAATGCAATTTTTTGATTACCAAGTTCAATGTCTATTGAATGAGGCATTCTCCGTAATGCACAAATTTGTTCACTTGTTAATGCTTCTCTTGTCCATACAGCATTATAATAACGTGCAATATTGTGTTTTTTTAAATAATCAAAACTATCAGCACCAAATATTACATATTCTTCAGCATTCCCTATAATATTTATAATATTATTTTCTAAAATTAACTCTAAACATTCACTAGGATGATTACCAAGTCCAATAACATCCCCTAAAGAATAAATTGTCTTTATATTATGATTTTTTATGTCCATGAGAACTGCTTTTAACGCTTCTAAATTTGCATGAACATCTGATATCAATGCTATCTTTTCTTGCATAGCACACACCTCTTTTCTGTTGATTTTTTGTTTATATTATGCTAATATATACCCTCAAGGAAGTGGTACATATGATAATTGTCGAAGGATTAGATGGTTGTGGGAAAACAACTTTAATAACTAATTTAATCAAAGAAGGAAAACAATTAGTAATTCCAAACAATGACTTTGAAAATTTTTATTATAAATATGTAGATACTTTTGAGAGATCTTCAGTTAATTCAGTAATGGATCGTTCTTTTATAAGTGTAATGGTTTATGGAAAAGTATTAAGTAATAAAACAAGAATTTCTGAACAAGATTATTTAAAATTACTTAAATTATATACTAAAAACAAACCTAGTATTATATACTTATATGCACCTCAAGAATTACTATTGGAAAGACGAAAAGATGATACAAGTGATAGATTAGTATTATTACATTTATATAAATCTCTATTAGAAGAATTTGATTATAGATTAGAGCAAGCAAGTAATTTTATGCCAGTTTACAAAATTAATACAGCTAATTACAACGAACAACAAACTTTTGAACAAACCAAGAAATTAATTAAATTTTAATTTCTTTTTTTAATTAGACTTTTTGCATAGTTTGGAATAGTAATTGAACTTATAATACTCGATTCATATGTTGTATTTTGATGCCTATCAATTTCAAATGAAGGCTTTAAGGCAATTTTTAATAATTGTTCAAGTGATAAATCACTTTGCATCAATATTGCTTTATCATAATTATCAGAAAAATCTCTATTTATTTCAGAACGAGGAAAAAAAGCAATTTTTAAATTATCTTTATCCTGAAACAGAAACTCTAAATAATTCTTTATATATTTCTTAATGTAATCACTATCAGTTGCTAACACATCATATTGTGTTAATAGTACATTTATATTATTGATACAAGAATTCACATCTCTCTGAATAAATGCTGTTCTATCAAATACATTTTCATTTAACATATAATTTCCATTGCTAACAAGCCTAGACATAAAAACAGGTGACAATACAGAATAATAATAAGCAGCACCAAAATTATCAGTAGTGAAAAAGTTAGGATTTTGTTGGTAACTCCAATTTTGTTGAAAAACACCATTCATATTATAATTCTTAAAAATATTATCTATTTTTAACATTTCACTTGTATCGCAACAATTTAAATCGCCAGAAAGACCATATTTCAAAATCCGATTTTCAAATTGATTATTAAAACCATGAAAACAATATCCTTTATCTATAAAATTCTGACTTATCGTTATTAAGCATTTATCTTTTTTGCCATTCGTTTTTGAAATTATATTTTCAAACAAAACATCATCACATCTATGCAATAAATCTTCAAAACTTAATGATACTTTGCATTTTTTTATAATTCCATCAAAATAATTATCTATAAATTTAGAATCATGAATTTTATCTTGATTCATTATCACAAAACAATATATTTTTTGTAAAAGTAAAGCTTGTAAAAATAATTGTGTATCTGCCCAAGTAGTAACATTAACACCTATTTTTCTTAAATCAAAACTAAAATCTCTGTTCTGAATAATTTGTAAAATTTCTTGAATTTTCTCGCTATTTAATATTTTTTCAAATTGTTCAACAAAAACTACATCATTTTCTCGGTGATTATAATATCTTTTCATATCATCTTGTACATCTATTTTTTTCAAATGCTTATGTTTACTAATTATACTAACATATTTTTTCAACTTACTATCACTTATTTGATATTTATGACATATACTATCAAATTCTTTTTGAGAAAGTTCGATATCACATTCATCTGTAACTATTTTAGAAATTAAATCATATAAATTCATAGCAAATCCTTATATTCAGTAAGATATAACTCTAATGCTTTTCTTTGATAAGGTAATTCTAAATAGTCTAACGCATTATTTATATCAATTAAAACTAATTCTGATTCTTTTTCTAAAGGCTCATCTATATCATCTTCTATATCTACTAAAAAAATATGTGCTAGTGATTCCATATGCTTTTTATTTCTAGTAAACCAAAAACAGTCTATAGAACAAAAATCTTTAATTGTTTTTACCTTACAACCACTTTCTTCTAAAAATTCTCTATATAAACAATCTTGAAATGTCTCGCCAGTTTCTTTACCTCCACCTATTAATGACACTTCCCCATTTTTTTTAGTCAAATATATTTTTTTATCTTTAACATAAATACCAAAACACGTTTCACGAAAATCATATTTAATATTTTTATCATTAATTCCTATTTGTACTTTTTTCATTAGTCCTCCCATACTTTCCAAGGTGCTTTATCAGCCTTAATTAATTTATTCAAATATTCTCTCTCACTTTGAAAATCCATACATTGCCAAAATCCTAAATGCTTATATGCAGAAAGTTGTTTCTTTTCTACTAATTTTTCCAAAATTTCTTTTTCAAAGGATGCAGAATTAGGAGTCAAATGTTTTAATACTTCTTTATTAACAACCATAAATCCACCATTAATCCATTCATCCTCTTTTAAAAATTTTTCCCTAAAATATTTAACATTAGTATCCTCTAATTCAACAACACCAAATCGTTCTTCTCTTTTAACCACTGTAATTGTTACAAGAGACTTTTGTTTCTTATGAAATTCATATAAATCTTTAATATCTATATCTGATATTGCATCAGCATAAGTCAGAAAAAATGAATCGTCATCATCATCTAAATATTTTTCAATTCGTTTTAATCTGCCCCCTGTTAAAGTATTCAAACCTGTATCTACCAAAGTAATATTCCAGTCCTCACTATTATTATTCAATACCTTTAGCTCTTGATTCTTAAAATTAATACTAATATCTTTCTTCTGATTCATTAAATCTAAAAAATATTTTTTAAAATCCTCTTGTTTATATCCTAAACACAATATAAAATCTTTAACACCATAATGATAATACATTTTCATAATATGCCAAACAATAGGCATATCCCCAACAGTTACAAGTGGTTTAGGCGTAGTATCACTCTCTAATTTTATTCTGCTACCCTTACCACCTGCAAAAATAACACACTTCATATAAAAACCACCTTTACTTAAATTTTTAAAATTGTTGCATTATTTATAGATGTATTCCAATAATAATCATTTTCTTTCTTTGCAACTACAATTTTAATGCCTAGTTTTTCAGTCAAAAATGAAATTTCATTAAAATTCAATTCCAAATCCTTAATAACTACTGTTCTATCTATAAAATCAATTTTATCTATATCAATGTTTTTGCCAATCTTTTCTATTAAAGAAACAATATACTTTTTCTCTGGAAACTTAAAATTATTGTATTTTTCTTTACAACGATTTCGTTGAACTAATGGGCAATTATTACAATTAATACATATATCAGTATTATAGAAAAATTTTCTATCAGGCTGTCCTAATGCATAGCCTAATGCACAACTTGTAGTTTGAAAAATAGGATAATCTTTGTTATTTGCTAAATCATTCCATAGATAATCGTATGCTTTTTTATTCCATACATTATCAGATTGCAATGCCTCTTTACGGTTATTCTTTAAAGCATCCCACTCTATATTATCTATAATATCTTCTGTAGTTTTTAAACCTATTGCAACAGAAGCAATACAATATTTTTTTACAAAATTGTATATTTTTTTTACATCTTCCTTTTTAGAATTTTGAGGAATAAAAGGTCTCCAATAATGAATTATCTTCTTTCCTTTTTCTGATAATCTAATAAAATTATTTTCAATTATCTTTTTATTTACTCCCAATTCGATATCTTTATCTAATCCTGAATAACTTAAGAAAAACAGAAAACTATGACCTTGTTTCTCATATTTATCAATAAAGTCAATAAAATCTTCTGGAATTTTACACTTTGTTATAAAAACTATAGGATTTTTTATTTCTCTTTCCATTAATATTTCTATCAATTGTTTTAAATATTCTACATTATCAACAGTAGAAAATGCATCAGTTTGTGAAAATAAACATAAAGGCATATCTTCAATATAAAATTTACTTGATAACAATAAATCAACTGCTTTTTCAGGGCTTACTAACGTAATAGGCTGAATTCGATTCAATCCTCTTTCCTTTAAAAAACAATATTTACACTGTTTTGGACAACCTTGAATCGGATTTAATACTAGCCAAGTCGCATGAACATCTACTACTGGATAAAACTTTGGAGTCTTTCTTTTTTCATAATTATCTAAAAACTTTGAAGCATCTAAAATCATTTTTTTAAATTCATCAGACAATTTTAAATCTAAATCGCAAGCAATAGAAAAAATAATTTCAAACAGTCTAGCTATATTAAAATATAAAAAATCTTCTTCCTTTGCATACCCATATCTTATTTTATAATGTCTATAATCTTTAATTTCTAATACTTTTTCAGATACTTGACCATAAACTGTATTAAAACTTAATATTGCCTCTGCCACATTCTCAAATTTTATATAACTGTAATTATAATCATAATTTTGGAAATCTAAATCTAACTTCCAACATAAACTAATTAATTGTAAAACTACATCTGATAATTCATCACCCAAATCATTAATATTTCTTCCATTTTCACCGTAATTTTTATGTTTTGAAATTAAATAACTAAAATGACCTAATTGAACATTAAGCTCTGCCAATACAGTAATAACATCCCATTCCCTATTTTCAGTAATTTTAAACCTTTCTTTTAATTTAATAGCATTATCATAATTATCTTTCAAAAAAACTTTAATATCTTCCATTTTACCTCCAACTTTTTTCTCGTAATGTTAACTGTTTTTCATAAGATTCTTTTTCAGGGCTATTTAGTGCATTTACTTTATGTCTAATTACACTTAAATAATAATCAATTAAATTATTCTTTATAGTGTCATCTTGTACACCTAAAATTATATCTTTATAAAATTTATCACAATGTGCTAAAACATCATATGCTTTTTTAATTTGATTATCATAGTTATCATTTCTCATAATACTATTTTGACTTTTATAATAATAATATCCAATATAAGGAATACTAGAAACACTTTTTGCTTTATTTAAAATTAAAGACGTAAGTGCAAAATCTTCTTGTAACATTCCAACAGGAAATTTAAAATTATTTTTTTTCCAAAAGCTAAAATCATAAGCATATAGCCAAGATGGGCTATATATTTCAAAGTCTCTTGCAAACTTATTTAATACATCCATCCCATTAATATTATAAAACTCATCTGTAATATATTTTTCATAAACTTTTCTGTCATTATCAACCATAATACCTTGGTATCGAATCATATCATTTTCATTATCAATAATAGATAACTTTTCAAGCAAACTTTTTTCAATCCAATCATCAACATCAACAAAAATTATTGCATCGCCACTAACTTTTGATAATCCATAATTCCTTACCTTACTTATATCTTCAAATGAAACCTCATAATATTTAATTTTTGAAAAATTAAAGTCAGAATGAATAATTTCTGCAGTATAATCTGTACTACTATCATTTATAAATATAATTTCATAATCTGAATATGTCTGTTGCCTAATTGAATTTAGACATCTAGCAATATATTCTTGACCATTATGTGATGGAACAATAATACTAAATTTTTTCATTTTTCCTCCTAATAAAGATAAAAAGACAAACGGATGAATGCTTGTCTTTAGTTACTTGTCTTTAGTTAAATTTATTATATTGCAGAATCAACCATCCAGTTTAACTGCCGATTATAATATCATACAATTAACTAAATGTCAATTTATATATTAAAATGGATAGTGTTTCCAAAGTAGGGAGATTTATACAAGTTTCCTTTTTATACAAATAAAAAGACTAAAACCTAAAAATGCTTTATAATTAAATTAACCAAAATATATAGAAAGCACAGATTTTAGTCATATGAAAAGTATATCATTATTTAATGATTTTATAAATATTTTTAATGAGAATTTTTCTAAATTCCTTACTCCTTTTAATTTAGAGCCTTCAATTATGAATGTTGGTGATTTGTTTACTATTAAACTTTTTGAATCTATTCTTAATCATTTGGATTACAATTTTAAACATTCTAATAAAAGAAAGCTTAGATACTATGTTAAACAAACTCGTAAACGGTCTCTTCTCACTTCTTTTGGTTATATTACTATCAATTATACTTCTTACATTGACAAAGAGACAAAAAAGTCTTTTGTACCTCTTAGAGAAATTCTTTATCTTAAACCTTATCAGAGGTTAACTAAGCATGCCGAATATCAATTAGTTAAATATGCTATGGATGAAAATATGAGCCAATCTGCACAACATGCCTTAAGAAACACCGTAGTATCCAGAAGTACTGTTTCTAAAAAAATATCTAGATTAGATGGCTCTATCCAAGAAACAGGGTTCAGTTCATTTTTACTCTTTTTTACTGTATTTAATTAAAAAACATTCTTTAACACCTTTATGAATAAAATATCAAATAACATCAAAGATACTATATCCTACTTATCACCATCCATAGCATGCAAATATGTTTTCAAATACTCCGTCCACTCTGGACATCTTCTTCATCAAAGAAATGAAATAAAAAATCTACAACAAATTGATGCCTACATACCGCTTCTTTCTTTCCAGACTCTGTTAACATTAAGTTTTTTAGTTTTAATATTTTATCAAACATATGAGATACAGCACTATCGGCACATTTTTGAAAGGATTTATCTTGTTCCCCACTTACAACTGGAAAACTTTTTTTATCAAAAAAAAGGATTTCCATAATTAATAACGTATTCATAATCTCTTAATATACCATGGGCACCTAACGCATCACACATATCTGCATCAGAAACAACTTTTCCTTCAATAGTCATAGGAACACACCCTTTTAATCGCTTTCTATACCCGATATTATTAATAGCAAGGCAAACTTGATCCTGTATACTTTTATCAACACCACAATCATCCATAATTTTTCTAGCATTCACTAAATTTTTAGCATACTCTACTCCAAACAGCTTATAATCATCTACATCATGAAGTAATGCAATCAAAGAAACAATATCTTTATCTGCCTTTTCCCATTCAGCAAACTTTAAAGACAAATGAAAAACTCTATCAATATGTTCCATACCATGACCAGAATGGTCTTCTCCTAATAACTGACAAACATGTTCTCTAACCTTTTCTATCATCTTAACACCTCAAACAAAACTATATCAATCGGATGGATAATAAATTGAGATTTCCCTATCCGCTGGATTTCCACCATCTGATTCAATCAAATCCACATCTTGAATTCGCATATAATATACACCTAGATTATCCGGATTATTTTTATTAATAAAAATTGCACTATGATCGATTCGATAATTTTTACCAATATCAGTTTGAATGTTACTAATAGAACCATACAATTCCTGATAGACCGTCTCTCCGTCACGTACCTCTCCTCCGCCTCTTTCTCCAAATGGTTCTGAATACGATACAATCTCTCCATCAATAAAATTCAAAAACGAACGAATCTGTTTATCTAGTTCTGGCTTTTTCTGAATATCAGGAGTAAACAGACTTTTCAATGTATCTGCGTCATTTTCCTGAATACACTTCAAAATAGTATTTGCCTGTTTCCTAGCAACAGCCGCAGGAGAATGGTTATTGGTAATACTACATCCTGTTAGACAAACAAAAATCAACACAATTAAAAAAACACTAAAAATCAAACGATATCTTTTTACCATTTATAACATCACTCCCGTAACGACGATTACTAATATGAATACGACAAAGATTCAAATGCTAAAATCAAAAAAATCTTTATCGGCCTTTTTTCGTTCAGTAAAATTTGAAAACAAATTAAAAATACTATCAATATGTTCATA
>CAMLYN010000028.1 GCA_946491675.1 uncultured Mycoplasmatota bacterium
AATCTTTAATATCTAAATATGAATCTTGACCTCCTGCTCTTGTATACTGTTCTTCGTCTAGTAATCCCACTTTTTGACTTGTTGTTATTTCATCGATGTCAGTATAGATTCCGACATTAAAGGTGTTACTAATAATACCATTTTGAACGCTATTATCTAAACTATTATAAAAATAATCATTTAACCAATTATAAATATAACTACTTTCATATTCTTCCTTAGTATCCCATACTGAACTTGCTGGTTGTATTGCTGTTAATGGCTGTTGGGAGATAAGTAGTAAAGTATTAGCACTTGTATCAAACTCTAATACTCGCCAGTGATGTCCTCCATACCATAAATAATTATTACTTACTTCTTCATTTGTTCCTTTATAGTAATACAAATTAGGATTACTACTATCTTTTATTAATCCTGTTGTATTACTTTCATCATATTGTTCTAATAACAATTCAATTAAAGTTTTTTGAACATTCTCGACACATTCATTATTTAAATTATAATTAAATTTATCTTGTTCATATTTAATCTCAACAGTACTAGTTAAAGGTATCTCTTCACCACTAATTGAGTCATAAACATTAGTAGGTAAATACTCACCTTGCACTAATTTCTCTAAAGTGACACAAAAAGTATTACCATTAACTCTAGGAAAATCATTAGAATTTTCATTTACATATTGACTAGTCGCACTATATAAAATCTCTTTACTAGCATCACTAACCGTACCTCTACTTTCCCTAATAGCATTTAAAATAGGAGGGAAAGCAATGATAGCAATTAGCCCTAATATAATTACTACACCAACTAGTTCTACCAAAGTAAAACCTTTTTTTAACATGATTTCACCCCTTAATAATCACAATTACCAGGTGTTCTTGGATAAGGTATAACATCTCGAATATTTTCAACACCAGTTAAATAAATCAATAATCTTTCAAATCCCATTCCAAATCCAGAATGAATACATCCGCCATATTTTCTTAAATTTAAATACCATTCCATACCGTCAGTAGGCATATTTAATTCTTTCATTCTACTAACTAATTTATCATAATCTTCTTCTCTTTGTGATCCACCCATTAATTCTCCAGCTCCTGGAACTTCCAAATCAACGGCAGCCACTGTTTTTCCATCAGGATTCAACTTCATATAAAACGCTTTAATATCCTTTGGCCAATCAGTAATAAAAACTGGACCATTAAAATACTCAGTTATATATTTTTCATGTTCTTTAGCAATATCTTCACCATATTCTGGAGTAAATTCAAATTTAACTTTAGCTTCTTTTAAAATTCTAATTACCTCTTCATGAGTAATTCGAACAAAATTAGAATTAATTAAATTCTTTAGTTTATTAATTAAACCATTTTCAACAAATTTATCTAAAAATTCCATCTCAGAACTACAATTATCTAAAACATATTTAACTACATATTTAAGCATCTCCTCCATAATATCCATATCACCTTTTAAATCACAAAAAGCAATTTCTGGTTCGATCATCCAAAACTCAGAAGCATGAGTTTTAGTATTAGAATTTTCAGCTCTAAAAGTAGGACCAAAAGTATAAGTTTTTTTATAGGCCAAAGCAAATGTTTCTGCTTGTAACTGTCCTGATACCGTTAAATTAGCTGGTTTACCAAAAAAATCTTTACTATAATCTGGCTTACCATTAACCTTATTTAAATCCAATGTGGTTACTTGAAACATTTCTCCTGCACCTTCACAATCACTTGCTGTAATTATTGGAGCGTGAAAATAAACATAACCATTATTTTGAAAGTAAGAATGAATAGCAAAAGCAGCTACACTTCTTATTTTAAATACAGCTTGAAACAAATTAGTTCTTGGTCTTAAATAAGCAACTTCCCTTAAAAATTCTCGAGTATGTCTTTTCGGTTGAATCGGATAATCTTCTGGACAATCACCCAATAAAATAACATTATTAGCTATCACTTCATATTCTTGTCCACTGCCAACTGATTTAGATAAAACACCAACAACCTTAATCGCGCTACCAACTCTTAATTTAGATATAAAATCAAAATTAGGTAATTTATTATCATAAACAATTTGAATACTATTAAAACAAGTTCCATCATAAAAATCAATAAAACCAAATTCTTTTTGTTTACGATGATTTCTAATCCAACCTTCTAAAATAATTTCTTTATCTAAATATTCTGTTATATTTTCATAATATTTTTTTAAATCCATAATAATCCTCCTAATCTCTATGTAACGCTTTGTAAACTGTTTCAAATATCAATAACCCTACTATAATAATACCAACCCATAAAAAAGGATTACGACTATTTTCAACAAAAAAATCTCTAATATCATTAGCCAATTCAACAAAAAAATTACCAATATCATTCCATATACTTAAAAACATATATTACACCTTCCTTATTTTTTTATGACCTTTCATCAGCATTTTAATGCCATACGGATGTTTAAATGCAACTGTCAATACTTTATCTTTAATACCAACAATTACACCTTCACCGAAACTATCGATATAAATATGTTCACCAATTTTATATTCAATACTAGTATCAACATTTTCGGAAATATTAGAAGTTTTTTCTTCTAAAGATATAACCTTGTCAGTATTTAATAATTTATTATCAATTTCCTTAATAAAACGACTTTCAGGATTTTTAACTTTATTACCATAAATCGTTCTAACTTCTGCATTAACTAACCACAATCTTTTTTTAGCTCTAGTAATAGCTACATAACAAAGACGTCTTTCTTCTTCTAACTGTTCGTTACTATCAAAAGAATTCATATGTGGAAAAATACTTTCTTCTAAACCAACAATAAATACATTATCAAATTCTAGACCTTTAGCAGAATGAATTGTCATTAAAGTAACTCCATCGCTATCTTTATATTCAGTTACATCTGCTACTAAGCTTATTTCATTTAGAAAATCTTCTAAACTAATTATACCATAATTTTCCTCGAACTGTATAGCAATAGTCTTAAACTCATTAAGGTTTTCAATCCTTGTTTCAGCCTCAATCGTATTCTCACACTCTAATTCTTTAATTAACCCAGTTTTTTCTAAAACTAAAGAAATAAAATTAGTTAAAGTCATTTCATCTTTTTGATTTCTTAATTCATCAACTAAATTTTTAAATTCTAATTCTTTTCCTGATTCAATTGCATCATATAAAGAAACATTTAAATCATTTGCTTTCTCTTTTAGTTTATCAATTGTCGTTTTACCAATTTTTCTCCTTGGTACATTAATAATTCTATTTAAACTAACATCATCATCTTTATTATAAATAAGTTTTAAATAAGCCATCAAATCTTTAATTTCTTTTCGATTATAAAAATAAACACTACCGATTACTTTATATGGTATATTACTTAAAACTAATTCCTTTTCAAAATTTTGTGATTGAGCATTAGTTCGATAAAGAATAGCTATATCACTTAGTTTAACACCATTATCAATCAATTTATTTATTTCTTTGACAACATAATAAGCTTCATCCTTTTCGTTACTAGACGTATGATACTCTATTTTTAATCCTTGTTCATTATCTGTCCATAAATTCTTATCTTTACGGTGAATATTATTTTTAATTAATTCATTTGAAGCTTCAATGATTGTTTTAGTTGAACGATAATTTTGTTCCAAATAAACTGTTTTACAATTAGGATAGTCCTTTTCAAAATTTAAAATGTTTTTATAATTAGAACCTCGCCAAGAATAAATAGATTGACTATCATCACCAACAACACATATATTTTTATATTTTGCGCTAATCATTTTAGCTAATAAATATTGTGCCTCATTTGTATCTTGATATTCATCGATTAAGATATATTTAAACTGTTCCTGATATTCTTTTAAAATAGAAGGATATTTTCTAAATAAAACAATCGGTAACATCAACAAATCATCAAAATCAACACTATTATTTCTTTTTAGTCTTTCTTCATATCTTTTATAAATATCCAAAATCATTTCATCATAATCATTACTAACAAATCTTTCAAACTCACTACTATCAACTAAAGCATTCTTATTGTTACTTATCACGCTTTTAATTGCTCGATAGTTTTCATCATAATTACAATCTTTTAAAATATTTTTAATAACAACATTTGTATCATCACTATCCAAAATAGTAAAATTTTTACTTAACCCTAACTTATCATAATGTTTTTTTAAAATTGATAAACCAAAAGAATGAAAAGTTGAAATCTGAATTTTATAACCGATCATTCCTACCATATTTAAAATTCTATCTTTCATTTCTTTAGCGGCTTTATTAGTAAAAGTAATAGCTAAAATATGATCAGGACTAACATTTTTTTCTAAAACTAAATAAGCTACTTTAGTAGTTAAAACTTTTGTTTTCCCACTACCTGCCCCAGCTAAAACCAAAAGAGGACCTTCGGTTATATTAACAGCTTCTTTTTGTCTTTCATTTAAAGAGTCTAAATTCATATAAAACACATCCTCTAAATTATTATAACATAAATATTTAATAATTTATTGTAATTAACTACAAGATATGATATTATTTATTGTAGATAGGGGAAGTTGGAAATGGAACTAAAAGAATTATTTAAAGACAATATCAAGTTAACGTTAAAAGAAATTCAAAAAAGAACTAATTTAGATTTAGAAACACTAATAACAAAATTAAAACTTTTAGAAGAGCAAGGTATGATTATAGAAATAAATAATTATTATCAATTATTACCTAGTAATCACATCGTTAAAGAAATAAAAGGTTTAAGAAATGGTTATGGTGTTTTTTATTTGAACAACAAAAAATATACTATTCATAAACTTGATCTAAACGGTGCCTTAAATAACGACTTATGTCTATTTATCTATGATAAAGTGACATACCGTGCCAAAGTAAAAAAAATAATTAAAAGAGCTAACGACTTATTAATAGCCGAAGTTAAAGATGATAAATTAGAAGTAATAAGTCGAAAATTAGATCACAATATTTCTATACCAGTTAAAGAAATGAAAAGATTAGTAAATGGTAATAGAATTTTAATTAGATTAAATAATGAATGCGGTGATTTACAAGGAAATATAGTAGAAATAATTGGCCATAAAGATGATCCAGATATTGATTTAAAACAAATTGCCTTAAGTAAAAGTTTCGCTTTAAATTTTAGTGAAAAAGCGATTAATGAACTTGAAAATATTCCAAGTACTGTTACTAATGAAGAATTAAAAGGACGATTAGACTTAAGAGATAAATTAATTTATACTATCGACTGTAACCATACTAAAGATATGGATGATGCAATAAGTATTGAAATAAATGAAAGAGGAAATTTTATATTAGGTGTACATATTGCCGATGTTAGTCATTATGTCAAATACAGAAGCGCTTTATTTGAAGAAGCTTTTGCAAGAGGTAATAGCCTTTATATGTTAAATTCTGCGATTCCAATGTTACCTAAATATTTATCAAATGGTATTTGTTCATTAAATCCTAATGTTGATCGTCTAACTAAATCTTGCATTATGGAAATCGATCAAAATGGTAATATTATAGACTATAAAATTGTAAAAAGCGTCATTAATTCTAAAAAGAAAATGAGTTATTCAAAAGTTAATCAAATTTTAGAAAAAAATATTATACCTCCCGATTATATACCATTTGTTGAAAACTTAAAGATAGCCAAACAATTAAGTGATATTTTAAGTAGAGTTAACTTTAACCGTGGCTACATTGACTTTCAAAACAATGATTTAGAAGTTATAATGGATAAAAAAAATAAACCACTTAAATTTATTACACCTAGACAAGCTACAGCAGAAAAAATGATTGAAAACTTTATGTTAGTCGCTAATGAAACAGTTGCTAATCATTATTGTTGGTATCCATTCATTTATCGAATCCATGAAATACCTGATAATGAAATTTTAGAAAGTGTTTTCGAATTTTTAAGAAAATTAGGCTATCAAATACCTTATATTAAAAATTTTAGTAATCCTAAAACAGTTCAAGGTATCTTAAAAAATTTAATCGATGATAAAAATTTTAAAATTATTTCTAAATTTATTCTAGAAGGAATGAAAAAAGCTCGTTATTCTAGTCAAAATACTGGTCATTTTGCTTTAGCTTATGAAAAATATACCCATTTTACTTCACCAATTAGAAGATTATGTGACTTAATAGTTCATTATTTAATCGATATGTATGAAAATCCTAACTTAACAATGGCAGACTTTGATGAATTAGAAAATTTATTGAATGGAACAAGTATTCAAGCATCATTTAAAGAAAGAAAAGCTGAGGAAGCAGAATACGAAGCTAACGTAATGAAAATGGCCGAATATATGGAAAATCATATTAATGAACTTTTTATAGGAAAAATAACTAATATTATGTCTTCTGGAATCGACGTTGAAACCAATAACATTATTGGTAGTGTCAAATTTTCTGATATAGAAGGAGATTTCTTTATTTTTAACCATGAAAATTTTACTTTAACAGGAAAATCAACTAAAAGAATTTTAAAAATTGGTGATCGAGTTATATTAAGAGTTTTAAAAGCCTCTAAAGAAAGACGTACAATTGACTTTCAAATATGCAAACAAACTTCTTTAACTAAAGGAAAAACATTAAGTTTCAAAAAATCTTAATGTTTTTCTTAGGCCTTTTAAATCACCTCAAATTATTATAAGAATATAATATTAAAGAGAAAGGGGAATGGTTTTGAAAAAATATATTATTCCAATAATTATAATTATTTTAATTGTTGGACTTATTGTAATTAGTTTTATATTTAAAAAGGATGATAATAATTTAACTAAAGTCAAAGTAGCAGAAGTTACGCATAGTATTTTTTACTCACCTCAATATGTTGCTCATGCTTTAGGCTACTTTGAAGAAGAAGGTTTAGATGTTGAAATAATGTTAGTACCAGGTGCTGATAAAGTAACTGCCGCTGTTTTATCGGGGGATGTTCAAATTGGTTTTTGTGGAAGCGAAGCATCAATATATGTTTATAATCAAGGACAAGATGATTATCTAGTTAATTTTGCTGGACTTACAAAAAGAGATGGTAGCTTTATTGTATCAAGGGAGAAAATTGAAAACTTCACTTTAGAAGATTTAAAAGGTAAAACTATTATTGGAGGAAGAATTGGTCTTCGGTTGGTAAACTTATAATGTTTTTCCCCTTGATATTAAAGAAAACCTAATCTTAGGCTTCCTCAATTATTTTCTTTAGTTTATTTATTTGTCTTTGTAATATAACACATAATCTATATATTCTTTTATCAGAAATATGGGTAATGTGTTGATATTCATGAAGTAAGTTGTCAAAACACTCTGGAATATCATCTAATTTAGATACATCTATTCTTTTTATATTTCTTACTACTTTAATAATTTCATCAAATGGTTTTACCTCATAAAACAATCTACCCATACCTGATATGATTACTTCTTCTTCATCATAACTTTGAATATTTAAAGCCATACCATTATCAAATATAGGAGCGACATCTAACCATTTTAAAGTATTAACATCTCTTATAATACCAAAATTATTTAAGTGTCTATCTTCATTCATAATAAGAAAATCTAAGATATACATATTTTCTATCTTTTCCCTAACTTTAGGAATACCATTTTCTTCAAGGCATTTAATATATTCTTCAAAGTCTTCTAGATTATCATATCTTTTCATATTGTTTTTTATTTGATAAGCGGTTATTAATTCAGTATCTTTCGTTATAAAACATGGACATTTAGATACTACGGTATCTTTATATACATCTAAAGTATAAGGAATATGATTAAAGCCCAATCTATCACATATCATAGATGCTAAGACTTCATTAAATGGTTGTAATATTTCGTTTTTATAGCCAGATTTAAGTAGGTATCTTGTACCATCTTCAATTATCCAAGCTTTTTTTAACATACCATCCGTAGTATTATTAGGTGTTTTAAGAGAGGTTTCTTTTTTTACTATATTACTATTAAGTGAAAGTGAAGCCTCTAAAAACTCAGCATAATCAAAATCATTGTCAAAAAAGTTTATATCATTATAATTTAAATTACTATCATAAGGTTTTATCCAGTATTGATCCGATAAAGATAAACCAAAAGCTTTATCTAATAATTCCTCAGCAGTTTCAATGTTAAGACGATGTAATAATAAATCTATTTTATCTCTCCACGATGGGATACCTCTTCCTTTAAACCATTCAGTTAATCGTCTTAATAATGCTAATGTATCTTTATCTTCCTCATAGTAATTTTTCAATATTAATGGTGCATAGTCAATATTAATAATTTCATACATTTTATCAAATACACTTAAATTAGTATTATACTCACATACTAACACTTCAGTATTTTTATTCATTAAAATACATTTCACAAGATATCACCTTCTCTCTTGTTAATATTTTACCATATTTATTTATATTTTTCATTAATATAATTTGAATTTATAGTGAATTTCAATTGTTTTATCTTCACTTATAAGTATCTTATCAATTAGATTTACTAATAAATTTCTACTTGGTTTTTCTAGTGTTAAATATTCGTTTATCTTTTTTAATATTTCTTCCTTTTTTTTATTATAATCTTCTGTATCAATATTTTTAAGTTCTTCTTCTAACTCATCTATTTGATTTTTCCAAGAAACTATTTCATCTTTGTATTTTATTGTTAAACGATTAAACATGTCCATATCAATATTACCATTTAACTTATCTTCATATATTTTGTCTATATATGAGTTATTAGTTCTAATTTTTTTTTCTAATACATTGATTTCCTTTTGTTTTTTAATTTTAATATCATTTTTCTTTCTTGCTTCTTCTAACTTATTAGAAAATGAACTGCTATCTACATACTCCTTACACATCTTTTTAATTTCTTCTAATACAAGATTTTCCAGTTTTTTATAATTACAACTATGTGGCGTACATAAACCATATTTAGAATGAGATATATAATAAGTACAACAACAGTAATATCTTTTCCCATCGCTACTCTTATTTATACCTATTGCGTGTCCGCATTCTTTACATACCATAAATCCAGAAAGTAATTGAATATTATTGCCAGTAAATTTGTTTTTGTTTTTCTTTAATAACTCCCCTACTGTATCAAATACTTTTTTATCAATAATTGCCTCGTGAGTATTTTCTTTTATTATCCATTCTTCTTTAGGCATTCTAATTTCTTTTTTAGACTTATAATTTAGCTTTTTTCTTCTACCTTGGGTAAGATTTCCGATGTATGTTTCATTTGTAAGCATTTCTTCGATTGTCCTAGGACACCATAATTCATAAGCCGTAGATTTCATACCACGATTTAAATTTGCATAAACACTAGGGGTAGGAATATGCTCATCTGAGAACATATTAGCAATTTGTCTTGGGCTTTTACCCTCGATTACTAAATTAAACATTCTTTCAATAATAGGTCTAATTTCCTCATCTACAATAATTTTATGCTTATCATTGGGATCTTTTTTATAACCATATACTGCTTTCCAACCTAAGAACTGTCCTTGCTCCTTTTTGGCTCTTACAACTTTTCTAATTTTCTTAGATGTATCTTTTAAATAGTAATCATTAAACATTAATTTAAATTGTAAAAACTCTAACCCTGGGGTTTCGTAGAGTGTATCAATATCATCATTTAAAGCTATATATCTTATACCTCGTTCGGGGAATATTCTTTCGATATATTCACCCATAGAGATATAATCTCTACCCATACGAGATAAATCTTTGGTAATTATAGTATTAACTTTACCACTATCAATATCTGCCATTAGTCTTTTCCAAGAAGGTCTATCAAAATTAGAACCAGTAAAACCATCATCGACATATTCATCAACATATTGTAACTTTTCTTTTGTCTTCTCTAAGAATAGATGTAATAGATCTCTTTGATTTGTGATACTCTCGCTTTCCATATTATCGCCATCTTCACGAGATAACCTAATGTAAAAAGCAGCATTAAATGTTTTACTTTTCATATTCACTTTCCATATAATAGACTATTAAAAACTCTTCCATTACTTGTTGTAATGTTTTACCATTTTCATTAAAAATATTTACTATTTTCAAATTAACCACCTAGTTAATTTTATGTATTTAGATTAAATATATTATAAGTTTTGCTACCGTTGAGGTGGTATGCCGGAAATGACTTTAGAGTGGACTTTAACAGAAGCTGGAATCGATCCGAAAAATGATTTAACGATTGATACAAGCATTGAATTTGCTGCTATGTCAGGCGCATTTATTGGAGGAACTGGTGATTTTGTTTCACTATTTGAACCAAATGCTTTACAACTAGAAAAACAAGGATATGGTTATGTAGTAGCATCATTAGGAGAATTAGGTGGTGTTGTACCATACACAGCTTACAACACTAAAAAAAGCTATTTAGAAGAAAATCCAGAAGTAATCGAAGGATTAACTAAAGCAATTCAAAAAGGATTAGATTATGTTCATAGTCACAATGCTAGCGAAATTGCCGATGTGATATTAGATTATTTTCCAGATACATCAAGAGATGATTTAGAGACAATCATTCAAAGATATAAAGACATTGACTCATG
>CAMLYN010000029.1 GCA_946491675.1 uncultured Mycoplasmatota bacterium
ATCAATAAAAGAAGAAATAAATTACTATACGGTAACTTTTGATTCTAATGGTGGTACTAATATTGACAGCGTTGTTGTAAAAGAAAATGATGTCATTATAGAACCAACTATTCCAGAAAAAGAAGGTTATACTTTTGAATATTGGGAGTTAGATGAAAAGCAATATGATTTCAATACTAAAGTAACTTCTGAAATAACCTTGATAGCTAAATGGCAGGAAGTTGAAGAAGAACAAGATGATAATCAAATTACTGATCAAAATGATAATCAATTAACAAATAATCAATCTTCAAGTAATACAAATGGTAATAAAACAGGTGTTATTAATTTAAACGATGACATTAGTGTTACCTTGTATCATATTGATACAGGCGATCCTTCTTGTTTTTTCTATATGCATGCTACAAATTTAGAGAGTGTTTTTCCAAATGCTGAAATTATTAAAAACAATAATGGAATATCAGATGCCAACTATTCGCCATTTGAAGATATTTATGCTCTTGAAACAGAAATCTCTGATGAGGATATTACAAATAATCTTGATTCGATAAAATTTAATACTACTAAAGAAAACAAGCTAAAAAACACCTTTGAAAAATATAAGAATAGTAAGTATAGTGGTATTTCTAATATTACTTATAGTATTAAAAATCATCGTATCAGTTTTTCATATGATTATATATTCTTTAATGGACTTGATGTTGAATCAGATGGTATGAAAGCCAATGAAGAAATTCAAGAAATACTAACTGGTTCAACTTTATTTAGAGGTCCTTGTGGGGGATATGATACTTATAGTAATGCTGTTTTAACTGAAGAATTATGTGATGAATATAATTTAAAATGTGATAGATGGTAAAGGATAATAAGTATGCGAAAATTTAATTTATTATTTATAATTTTAATGTTACTATTTGTTCCCAATGTCTATGCTGCCACTAATCCTTATGGTAAATATCAAGAACTTTATAATGTAAAAACTGTAAGATGTACTTGGTATGCTTGGCAACAAGCTTATGAAAATACTGGAGTTGCTTTGCCAGGATGGGATAATGCTCAAACTTGGTATAACAGTGCGAAACAAGCAGGTTATTCAGTTGGAAGAGAAGCAAGAACAAATTCAATAGCAGTATGGTCTTCGATCGATGGATATGGTCATGTTGGTTATGTTGTCTCAGTAGAAGGAGATTATATGACAACCAATGAAGGTGGAATGGTTACTGAAGAAAATGAAGGAATAATAAATGGAATTAAAAGATCTGTAACTAGTAGTAACCTAATCGGTTTTATCTATTTAGATGATGCTCCTAAAACTCCTACTAGTTCTAACGATACAAGTTCAAATAAACAACCAAATGTCGATGAAGTTGTAGATGTTGAAGAAGAAAAATCAAGTAATAATTATTTAAGTGAATTAACTATTGATATCGAAAACTTTAGTTTTGATAGAAATATGACAGAATATACATTGGTAGTTGATAATGATACCCAAATTATAACTATCAATGCTACAGCGGAAGATGAAAATGCACAAGTTATAGGTACTGGGCAGAAAGCTTTAAAAGTAGGGGAAAATAAATATACAATAACTGTAATGGCAGAAGATGAAACGAAAAGAGAATATAATATAGTTATTACAAGAAAAGAGAAGGAAACAATTGATAATAATGACGAACAAATAGAAATTGTTAGTGAAAAGGATAATATAAATATCTATATCATCTTTTCTTGTTTGATTTTAAGTTTAATAATTATTTTATTGATAAATAAGACAAAATTACTAAAGTAGTCTTTTTTCTTTGAATTAAATATGATAAAATAATTTAGTGGTGAAAACTATGGTTGATCTTAATAGACTAAAAATATTAAATAAAAACGATATTTCAAAAGGAATTGCTTATAGCAAGGGCAGTATTAAACCAACTCGTATTATTAAATATGACGATAATGAAAAAATTTATCATTTTAAGGTTATAAGTCAAAGATATAATTATTATTATGATGTTGAAATTGATATAAAAGATAATGAAGTTGAATATGCTAATTGTGATTGCATGCAATTTTATAAATATGATAGCTGTAAGCACATAGCAGCTTGTTTATATCACTATCATAATATTTTGTTTGAAGAAATTAATCCTAAAAAAGCTAGTTTAAATGTTTTTAATTCTTTAATCACTAGTAATAATATTAAACAACAATTAGTCCTTGATATAAGTTTAAGTATCAATCGTAATTATTATGGTTTAGTTTTACTTGATTTAAAAATCGGTAATCAAAAAATGTATAATTTAAATAATAAATTATCTAGTTTTTTAGATGCTTACGAAGGAAAAATAAATGAAGTTAAATTTGGTAAACAACTAATTTATAACAATGAACAATATTATTTTAATGAAGAAGATAAAAAGATAATCGAATATTTATTAATCCAAAAAAGAAATAATTATTCAGCTCATGAAATATGTAAACTATCCGATGAAGAACTAAAATCCTTCTTACAACTTATTAAAAATAGAACTTTTACTATTTATGGTTTTGATTTATTTAATGGTATTTTGGAAGGTAATCCTTTTAAAACTAATTTAATAAAAAAAGATAATGATTATGTTCTTAATTTTGAAAATAATATTATTAATTTAACTAATGATTATGAATATGTTATAAGTGATAATGTATGTTATCATGTACCTTTAAAAATGGTTAAATTTTTAAATTTAATGAAAAAAAACCGTATTGAAGAATTAACTTTTGATGAAGAACAGTTAGATAATTTTAGTAAGACGGTTTTACCAACAATTAAAGAAAATATTAAAGTTTCAGAAGAATTAAAAGATAAAATAATTATTGTCAACAAACCTGGTGTTAAGATATATATTGATTTTAAATATAATAGTATTGTCGCTAATGTTAAGTTAAATTATCAAGATAAAGAAATCGATTATTTTGACAATGTTAAAAATATTTTAAGAGATTTTACGTATGAGGAAGAAATTGTCAATGATTTAATTAGTTATGGTTTTATAAAAGAAGATGTATTTATTATTAAACAAGTTGAAGAAATCGGTTTATTTTTAGATGAATATTTGAAACAATTATCTAATAAATATGAAGTATATACATCTGAGAAAATAAACGAAACAAAAATTAAAAAGAATGTTAATATAAAGTCAAGTTTTAGTATTGGTAAAGATAATATAATGTCTTATCAGTTTGACTTAAGCAATATTAAAAACGAAGAATTAATTGATATCTTAGATTCATTACATAAAAAGAAAAAATATTTTCGATTAAAAAGTGGTAATTTTTTAAATTTAGAAGAAAATGGGGATTTAAAACAATTAGATGCTTTGATTGATGATTTAGAACTTACTAATAAAGATATTGCTAATGGTTATGGAATTATTCCTAAATATCGTGCTATTTATTTAGATAGTTTAAATTATAATATTATCCAAACTGATAATTTATTTAGTGAATTAATTAATAATTTTAATAATTATAAAAATATCGATTTAAAAATTAAAGATAATATTTTAAGAGATTATCAAGTAATCGGTGTTAAATGGTTATATAATATTTATAAATGTGGTTTTGGCGGTATTTTAGCTGATGAAATGGGTTTAGGAAAAAGCATTCAATTAATTTATTTTCTTAAACAAGTATTAAAAGAAAAAGATGCTAAAATTTTGATTGTTTCTCCAACTTCGCTTATTTATAACTGGAAAGCGGAATTTGATAAATTTGGTCCAGAATTAAAATATAAAGTAATTGCTGAAAATAAAACTAAAAGAGAACATTTATTAAAGGAAATTAATGATATAAATATTTTAATTACAACTTATGGTTTAGTAAGACAAGATTTAGACAAATATTTAAATATTAATTTTGAAATAGTCGTAATTGATGAAGCTCAAAACATTAAAAATTATAATACGCAAATGAGTAAGGCTATAAAAAAAATAAATGCTATTACCAAAATCGCTTTAACGGGAACACCTTTAGAAAATAGTGTTTTAGAGCTTTGGAGTATTTTTGATTTTATTATGCCAGGTTATTTAGCTAGCTTGAATAAATTTCAAAGTAAATATCATTTAAAAGATACAAATGAAGAACAATTAGCTAAATTAGATAATCTAAAAAAACAAATTAAACCATTTATTTTAAGAAGAATTAAGAAAAATGTTATTTTAGAATTACCAGATAAGATTGAAAATAATATTTATATCGATATGAACGATGAACAAAAGAAATTATATGCTGCTCAAGTTAATAAAACGAATGAAGAAATTAAAGAGATCATTGCTATTGAGGGATTTAATAAAGCCAGATTTAAGATTTTACAGTTATTAACAAGATTAAGACAAATTTGTATTGATCCTAAGATAATTTATGAAAATTATCAATGTGGTAGTGCCAAGATAGAACAATTAGTTTCATTAACTAAAGAATATATTAGTAATGATCATAAAATCTTGTTATTTTCTAGTTATAAAATGGCTTTGGACATTGTCAATTTAGAATTTGCTAATAATAATATTTCTACTTATATGATTGACGGTAGTGTTTCGAGTAAAAAAAGAATGGAATTAGTTAATAAATTTAATAATGATGATACTAATGTATTTTTGATTATGTTAAAAGCTGGAGGGACAGGTTTAAATTTAACGAGTGCCGATGTAGTAATCCACCTAGATTTATGGTGGAATCCTCAAGTTGAAATGCAAGCGACTGATCGTGCTCATCGAATTGGTCAAGTTAATAATGTTGAAGTCGTTAAATTAATTTGTAAAGGAACAATCGAAGAGCGTATTTTAGAATTACAAAATAAGAAAAAAATATTAAGTGATAAATTAATTGACGGCGATAATTTAGATGAAAATATTATTAGTAAATTAACAGAACAAGATATTAAAAATCTATTATTGTTAGATAATGAATAGAAAGGACAATTTATGAAAATAGGTGTGTTTGATTCAGGAATCGGTGGCTTGACGGTTTTAAAAGAATTAATAAATAAGTATCCATGTAATACATACTATTATTTTGGTGATAATATAAATATTCCTTATGGAACTAAAACAAAATATGAATTAAAAACATTATCAAGTAAAATTATTGATTTTTTACTTACTAAAGAAGTTGATATAATTATTATTGCTTGTGGCACAATAAGTTCAAATGTTTATTTTGAATTAAAAGAAATATATGATATTCCTATTTATGATATTATTAGTCCGACAGTAGATTATTTAAATAATAGTAATTATAAAATGATAGGTGTTTTAGCCACTGAAATGACTGTTAAAAGCCAAGTATTTAATAAAATAAATAAAGATATTTATCAAGTATCTTGCCCTAAATTAGTTCCATTAATTGAGGAAAATTTAGATTATTCATCTACATTAGATGAATATTTAAATCAATTACCAAAAGTTGACACTATAGTTTTAGGTTGTACTCATTATCCTGTTTTTGAAGATTATTTAAATAAATTAAATTTTAAAACAGTTAATATGGGAAAAGTATTGTGTGAAAAATTAAAAATAGAAAGTAGTAAAGAATTAAAAATAAGATTATACTTTAGTAAAGTTGATCATGATTTAATCACTAATATCGATAAAATAATTAAACATGATTATCAGTTGGAGGAATTATGCCTGAATTACCAGAAGTAGAAACAGTAAAAGAAACATTAAAAAAGCAAATATTAAATCAAAAAATATTGGATGTAGTAGTAAACTATCCTAATATTATTGAAAAACCAAGTGTTCAAGAATTTATCGAAAAAATAAAAAATCAAACAATTATTGATATTAAAAGAAGAGGAAAATGGTTATTGTTTGAATTGAATGATTATTATTTATTATCCCATTTAAGAATGGAAGGTAAGTATTATATAAAAAAATTTGATGATGAAGTTACTCGTCATCAACATGTTATTTTTAAATTCAAAGATTTTGAATTAAGATATAACGATACTCGTAAATTTGGAAGAATGTATTTATTGGATAAAAAAGATGCTTATAATACTAAACCATTAAATGAACTAGGATATGAACCATGGGATCATGATTTAAATATCCAATATTTAAAAGACAAATATAAAAATAAAAAATTACCGATTAAATCAGTTTTACTAGATCAATCAATAATTGTTGGAATTGGCAATATTTATGCTGATGAAGTATTATATTTAAGTAAAATAAATCCCTATAAAAAAGCTAGTTTGTTAAATGATAAAGAATTAAATAGTATTATTGAAAACACAAAAATAGTTTTGGAAAAAGCAATTAAATTAGGAGGAACAACAATTAAAAGTTATACATCAAGTGAAGGTGTTCACGGTAGATTTCAAAATGAATTATTGGTTCATACAAAAGAAGAGTGTCCTTACTGTCATAATAAGATAGCAAAAGTGAAAATTAATGGTAGAGGAACTTATTATTGTGATAATTGTCAAAAGTAATTGTACCTAAAAGTACAATTTTTTTAAAAGAAAAAGATAAAGATTAATTCTTTATCTCCATAATAACTGGTAATATCGTTGGTTTGCGTCCAGTTTTATCATAAATGTAACTTACTAATTCAGAAATAATTAATGATTTTAATTCACTAATATTTTTAAGTTTGTTTTCAACTACTAATTTAGTTCTATTTTCTAAATCATGTAATAATTCCATGTTATCGTTAACTAGAACGAATCCACGAGTTGTAATTGTTGGATTAGCCAATAATTTATTATTTTTAATAGCTAAAGTAACAATAACAATTCCATCTTGGCTCATAGATTTTCGCTCTTTTATAACAATATTATCAACATCACCAATTTTATTACCATCGACATAAGAGTCACCAGCGATAATTGATTCACCCTTGGTAATTCGTCTATTTTTTATATTTAATACATCACCATTACTTAAAACAAAGGTATTTTCTTTAGGAATATCACAAGTAACTCCCAAATCAGCATGTTCTTTAAGCATTCTATATTCGCCATGAACTGGCATAAAATATTTAGGTTTAATTAATCTGATCATTAGTTTTAGTTCTTCTTGACTAGCATGTCCTGAAGTATGAACATCGCTTAATGATGTATTAGTATATACTTTAACGCCTTTTAAATAAAGTTTGTTAATTGTTCTTGAAATACTAACGGCATTTCCTGGAATTGCTGATGAAGAAAAGACAACCGTATCATTGCTTTTTAATTTGATTTGTTTATGACTACCATTAGCAATTCTACTTAAAGCAGCTAGTGGTTCACCTTGACTACCAGTACATAACAAACATACTTTATGATCAGGCATGCTATTAGCTTCCTCAGGACTGATAAATATTCCTTTATTTTTAATATAACCGCCTTCAATTGATATTTCAATATTAGTATTCATACTACGACCGAATATAGCAATTTTTCGATTATTTCTTTTACATGTATCAACAATATGTTTTAAACGATAAATATTAGAAGCAAATGTTGCAATAATAATTCTACCATGGTGTTTTCTAAAAATATCTGATAATGCTTCATCTACTTTGGATTCACTAGTAGAAAATCCCTCGTTTAAAGCATTAGTACTATCACTTAATAACAAAGTAACTCCTTTTTTACCGATTTCTGCCATTTTATGTAAATTAGCCATTGGACCAATTGGAGTTAAGTCAAATTTGAAATCACCAGTAGTTACAATTGTTCCATTTGGTGTATGAACACAAATACCATGACTATCAGGAATAGAGTGAGTTGTCATAAAAAACTCAACCATCATATGTTTAAATTTAACTTTTGTTTGTTCGTTATAGACATATAAGTTTTTATATTGGATGTTTCTTTCTTCTAACTTACTTTTTATTAAACCAACTGCTTGATTAGGTGCATAAATGGCAGGAATTTCAACATTTTGAAGTAAAAAAGGAATTGCTCCAATATGATCTTCATGACCATGAGTTATAAATAAAGCTTTGATTTTTCTTTCATTTCTTTTTAAAAATGTAAAATCAGGAATAATATAGTCAACACCCATCATATCATCAGGAAAAATTACTCCTGCATCAATAATGATTAATTCATTTTCGTGCATAATGCAATACATATTTTTCCCAACTTCACCTAGGCCACCTAAAGCAAATACTTTAGTAACACTTTCTTTAAACATTTTAACCTCCTCTCTTTTTAAGAATTATGACGATATAATTATACATTGTTTGTATTTATTTGTCAAAGTAATTTAGTTATTATTAGACATAAGCATTTTTTTTTGTTATAATTATTAAAGGTGAATATTTATGGGACTATTTGATAAATTTAAGCAAATATTTAATAATTCGAATAAAAAAGAATTGGATGCTTATGAAGAAGGTTTGCAAAAAACTAGTAAAGAATTTGTCAACAAAATAAATATCTTAAATAATAAATATAAAAAAGTAAGCAATGAATACTTTGAAGAATTAGAAGAAATATTTATTATGGCTGATATTGGCGTTGAAACAGTTATGAAATTTATTGATAAATTAAAAAGAAGAGTTAAAACAGAAAATATAGTAGATTCAAAAGATTTAATGGATATTATTATTGATGAAATGTTTATTATTTATGTTAATAATGATATTATAATCAACAAAATAAACTATTCAGAAACTAATCCAACCGTCATTTTATTTGTTGGTGTTAATGGTGTGGGTAAAACGACTAGTATTGGTAAAATTGCTTATCGTCTAAAAGAGCAAGGTAAAAAAGTTTTATTAATAGCTGGCGATACATTTAGGGCAGGTGCTATTGAACAAATAATTGAATGGGGAAGTAGAGTTGGTTGTGATGTCGTATCAAAAGAAACTCAAGATGCTTCTAGCGTTATATATGATGGCTTAACTAAAGCTAAAAATGAAAACTATGATGTTGTTTTAATTGATACTGCAGGACGCTTACAAAATAAAGTTAATTTGATGAATGAATTAGATAAAATAAATAAAGTAATTGGTAAATTAATACCTAATGCTCCTCATGAAACTTTATTAGTAATCGATGCGACAACTGGTCAAAATGGAATAAGCCAAGCCAAAAGTTTTAAAGAAATTACTAATATTACAGGAATAGTTTTAACTAAACTAGATGGTACAGCTAAAGGTGGAATTGTTTTAGCTATTAAAGAAAAGGTTGGTATACCAGTTAAATTTATTGGACTAGGAGAAAAAGAAGAAGATTTAAGAGTTTTTGATATTGAAAAATATATTTATGGGTTATTTGGAGGAAATGATGAAAAATAAATTAGATATTGATACAGTTGAACAAATTACAATGTTATTACAAATTGCTTTAGCGATTTTCTTAGTTGCTTTTGGAATAGCTAGTTTCTTTGAAAAAGAATTATTTGTAATTAGTCAAATTTTAATTGGATTGTTAATGTTTGTTATCGGGTTTAATAATCATAGAATCTATAAAAGAAAATATATGACTCCTATTTATATAGGATTAGGAATAGTCATTATTTGTTCTGCTTTATTTACATAAAATGGATAATCAAATTTTATTAGGAATTTTATATGATTATTATGGTGAATTATTAACAGATAAACAACAAAAATATTTTAAAGATTATTATTTTGATAATTTAACTTTAAGCGAAATTAGTGAAAATTATAATATTAGTCGTAATGCAATTCACAAAACTTTGAAAGAAATTGAGGAAAAATTATTATATTTTGAGCAAAAGCTAAAATTATATGAAAAAAATATTAAAATAAAAAAAATCATCGCTAATTTAGATGATAATTTAAAAAATAAAATTTTAGAATTAATTTAAAACTTCTTCTTCTATTTCCATAAACAATTGATTAACATTAATATCTAAAGCTTTAGCTATTTTACTGAAGGTAACGAATGTAATGTTTTTAAATTCTTTACCTGCTTCAATTTGTTTTATATATGAAGTACTTAAATCAGCCTTTTCTGCTAATTGTTCTTGCGTTAAATTTGCCTTGATTCGATAGTATTTTATATTTTTAATTAAAGTTGTGTAATCA
>CAMLYN010000030.1 GCA_946491675.1 uncultured Mycoplasmatota bacterium
TATTCCTTACTTTCATATTAATTTTATCTTAAAATAAGTTATTAGTCAATATATAGAGTGAATAAAAAAAGTCTAATTAAAGACTTTAGAAGTTAAACATTAACCATTCTGGTTTAAAAATCATAAGTATTCCAATTAATAACATTAATATACCACCAATTAAATGTGATAATTTATTATATTTAGTTGAAATACCAGTTAATTTTAATGTTTTCATTGCAATTATAAAGATAACAATATCATCAACTAAAAAGAACAAAATATAAATTAAAATATAAATTAAATATTGAATATTGTTTAAATTATTTAAAGCTAAAATTTGAGTAAAAATTAAAGGTAATCCAGACGAACAAGCAAGTTCAATTAAATTAACAGTAATAGCTAGGCCCATTACTCCTAAAATAGCTAAAAAATAAGTTTTTTTATTATCCATTTGTTTAACTACTTTATTAATTCTTTTTAGAATTGATTTTCTTTTTTCTTTATCGACAACTTGACAGCCATCGTCTTTTTTTCTTTCTTTATAATAACTAGTTAAGTTAACAATTCCGCCTAATAAAGCAATAACAGCAATTACAAATCGTACCCAAAATATTTGTGATAAAGTTACGGCAATCGATAACCATGCTAGCATAAAAGCTAAATAGATTAAAGCAGAAGTTGTTAAAAATGTTAGACCAATTACCCACATTTTTTTGCGGTCTTTCATTGTCATAATAATCGATAGTAAAAATAACAATACCCACATGGCACATGGGTTAAATCCATCAATAAAACCTAAAATAACAGCCACTAACGGTAATGATACATCTTTAGGATCAATATCGCCTAATAAAGGGATATTATAAATTCCTTCAGGAGGATTAATAGTATAATTAACATCTAAATCATTAATAACAACATCAACGATATCGACATATTCTTCTTGTTTATACTTCGAAACAGCAGCTTTAATTTGATTTTCAACAGTATCATTAAATCCAGTCATTCCCGTCGTTCCAATAACAGTATAAGGAACAGTTTTATCATTATTATTTAAAGCTTCTCTTACCTCAATTAAAAGATTAGCATTTTCTTCACTTTTGGTAGTTTCATACATAACAAGATTTAAATTGTTTTCTTTAGTATATTCTTCTAAAAATGCTATTTCTTCTTCACAAGTACTACATATATCAGAATAAAACAAATAAATATTTAAATTATTTTCAGCTTTAGCAAATGGAAGAAAACAAAATAAACATAATAAAATTATAATAAATTTTTTCATTTTACATACCTCTTTAATGTTTCACTAATCTGTTCAATTGATTTTTCACCAACAATTCTAGTAATTTCTTTATTGCTATCTAAAACAATTAAAACTGGTAAAGTAGTTCCAACATTATAAGTTTCAATTATTTCTTCATCTAAATCAAAATCATAATCGATATATGAAAAATTAGGAAATAGTTTTTTTATTTCTTCATATCTAGAGCGCATAATTAAACAAGCAGGACACCAAACAGCACTTATTATAATTATTTTAATAGCCAAACACTCCTTCCAAACTATCATCATTAGTTATAAAATTGTCAACATCAACTTCAATAAAATCTTCTTTATCATTTCTGACTACGATTTTACTTATTCCCGCATTAATAATAAATCTTTTACAAAACATACATGGCATAGCATTTTTAACATATTCACCTGTTTGTACTTCTTTACCAACTAAATATAAAGTAGCTCCAATAATATCTTTTCTAGCAGCACTGATAATAGCATTTTGCTCAGCATGGACACTACGACACATTTCATAACGTTCACCTCTAGGTATGTTTAGTTTCTCACGCATACAATAACCTAAATCACCACAATTTTTTCTACCTCTTGGTGCTCCATTGTAACCAGTTGAAATAATTTCATCATTTTTTACAATAACTGCTCCAAAAGCTCTTCTCATACAAGTTGATCTTTCTAATACTGCTTCAGCAATATCTAAATAATAATTTATTTTATCTACTCTTTCCATAATTTTAACTCCCTATAACATATATCAAATTTATTTAAAAAATAATCAATTTCTTCTTCTTTAGTTAAATGTGATAAACTAATTCTAATACTAGATTTTGCTTTTTCTTCATCTTTAGTTAAAGCATAAACCGATTTAGAAATAGTACCAGTTGAACAAGCTGTTTGAGTTGAAATATAAATATCATATTTTTCTAAAGCATGTAACATTGTTTCAGGTTTAACGCCAATTATACTAATATTTAAAACGTTAGGAATACAATATTCATTACTATTGATAAAAACATCGTTATATTTACTTAAACCATTTTTCAGTTTTTTATTTAAATTAGTTATATATTGATAATTACTATCAATATTATTTAAAATCAAACGCATTGCTTTAGCTAGTGATGCAATTAATGCTGTAGCAGGAGTTCCCGAACGAAAAACAGTTGTGCTTTTCCCACCATGAATCAAAGGTTCTAAAGTAATATTTTCTTTTTTATATAATATTCCAATGCCTTTAATTCCATATATCTTGTGAGCTGAAAAACTAGCTAGATCAATATCAGTTAAATCTAATTTTATCTTTCCTAAACCTTGAGTCATATCAACATGAAAAAAGCATTTAGGATATTTTTTTACTATCTTAGCTATTTTACTTAACGGTTGAATTAAGCCTATTTCACTATTAACTGCACATATACTTACCAAAATAGTCTCATCAGTTATTAATCTTTCTAAATCTTCTAAATCGACAATTCCTTCATTACATTTTACAAAATCAACTTTAAAACCTTGTTTTTGTAAATATGTTAAAGGGCCGTAAATCGAAGAATGTTCAAATTCAGTTGTAATAATATGTTTACCTCGATTTTGATATTTTAAAGCAATACCTTTAATTGCCATATTATTTGATTCTGATGATCCACTAGTATAAATAATTTCTTTTTCTTTAACATTCAACAAATCTGCAATTTGTTTAGTTGAAGCATTAATTAAATTATTGGCTTCAACTCCTAATTTATGTAAAGAATTAGGATTACCAATATATTTTCTACTTACCTCATTAAATGTTTTTAATACTTCTTCATCTACTGGTGTGGTAGCTGAATAGTCTAAATATGTCATATAATCACCCATTTAATTTTATCAAATTTATAAATATTTGTAAATTAAATATGCATCCTTCTTTTTAATTCTTCTAACACTTCTTTATATTTAAATATTAATAACCCTAGAAAGCAAATAATATTTAAAAATGCACAAATAATAGATGGCAGTTTATTAGTAATAATATCAGTAAAAACAAAAATCAATGGAATTATTCCAATCAAAGCAATACAAATAAAATAAAACAATTTTTCATCTAAATAATCGTGTAATACAATCGATAAAATAGCAATACTAACACTTCCAACAATCGATAAAATAGGAATTGCATAAGTTAATGACCAACTATGCCAACCAGTAAAATAGTCCCAACAAATAAGTAAAATAGCTAAAATAACTAACTGCCATAAAATGGTTTTATAAATGCTATCTCTTTTCGTTAAAGTAGTTTTTAAAATAATAAACAAACAGACAAAACCAAAAATAACTAAAATACTAAAGTGATATTTATTTAATACATAATCAACTGCTATACAAATTAAAGAAACAACTATACTAACTAATAATAAAACCTTAAAAAATATTGAAAATCTTTTTTTTATCGTTGGAATGTAAGGAAAAACATTTTTTTCGTCTTGGCCTATTAATTTATTTTGACATAATGGGCAAATATTTTCATCAGTTTTAACTTTAACATGACACTTTTTACACTGTTTCATCTTCTCACCTATTCTATTTTATTAGAAATGATTGTAATATCAATCCCAAAACTAGCTAATTTACGATAAAAATCTTTAATAATATCTGTACTAATAAAAACGGAAGTAAAAGAGATATTTAATTTATCTAAATAAGAACATAATGATATCTGCATTTTATCAGTACTGACATACACTTCAAAACTATCAATATATTCTTTTATCTCATCAGGTATTTTAATAATTCCTAAGTTAGTTACAGATGTAGTTAAATTTTGATTGGTCAAATAATTAGCAAATTTTAAAATAATATTTTTAATAAATAACGGAACTAGTCTAACTAAAAAATTATGTTCTATTGTCGCAAACTTATTCATTCTTTTAAATAAATTATCTTGTTTTAATTCTTCTTTTAAATAACTATCGACAAACTTAATAATATTTTCTAATTCATCGCTACCTTTATATTTTAATTTCAAAACACTAAAGAAATTTCTCGCTGTTTGAGATTTAAAATATTTTCTTAAATTAACTGGAATATCAATATAAATTGGCTTATCTTTATCTTTTAAATTCATATTTTCTCTAATCGCCCAAATATATATACCAACGATTAAACCGGTTAAAGTAGTATGATAACGATGCGCTAAAGCAATCATATCTTTAACATTCATTGTTCCAGTAATTACTTTAAAACGATAATCATCAAATTTTTCACCTTTTATTTTATAGGCTTTTTCATCTACTTCATTTTTAGAATTAGTGGATTTATAATACTTATTAAAACTATCCGCACTTTTTTCTTCTAATGAAGCATCATAATCAATCTCGTTATCTAAATTATTTTTCTTATTTAAATAAATATTGACGATGGCTTTTAGAAACTCTAAAGCGCCTGTTCCATCTGATAAAGCATGATATACTTCTAAATTGATTCTATTTTTATAGTAATTTACTCTAAACAATAATTTTTTCTTGTTTTTGCGATACAAGGGACTACATATTTCTTTTTTTTCTTCTTTAATAATTGGTTTTTTATTAGTTATTTCCAAATAATGCCAAAAAAAACCTTGTTTTAAAATTGAACTAAAATTAGGAAAATACTCTAAAGCTTCATCGGTTGCCTCCTGTAAGATATCTTTATCGACAAATTCCTTTAAAACACAAGTGAATCTAAATACTTTAGGATCTTTTTTATTACTAGAAGGAGGAAATATTTTAGCAGCATTATCCAATTTATACCAACGTTTTTTCATGACTTCTCTCCTTTAATAAAATTATTGATTAATTTATAACATTTTTTATTTTCTTTAGAATTAGGAAAATAAGTAAAAAAACCGTGAATTACTTCTTTTACTCGATAGATTTTTACTTCATTTTTAAATTCTTTTAATCTCTTACCATAGGCTTCACCTTCATCGCGTAAAGGATCATATTCGGCAGTAATTATTAAAGTATTAGGTTGATTATATAATTCATCAGCATTAAAAGGCGCTACATATTTACTATTTATTTTAGATTTATCAGAAACATATAAATCTAAATAGTTATTAATTCTTTTATTTGTTAAAATCCAACTATTACCATTTTCTTTAACTGATTTAAATTGGCTATTTTCATCATGAATATGGTATGTTAAAGGATATAATAAAATTTGTTTATTTATTTTAAAATCGTTTTTTTCACTAGCAATAATTGATATAACGCTAGCAATATTACCACCCGCACTATCTCCCATTAAAATAATTTCTTTTTTTCCTAAAAAACTATTTTTACTAAAAAAATATTTTGTTACTCCATAACAATCAATTAAACCATTAGGAAAAGGAAATTCTGGAGCTAAGCGATAATCAACTGACACAACTATTGAATTTGTGTTTTTAGCTAGAATAGAACATGTTTTAGTATAATTATTAACACTGCCACAAACAAAACCCCCACCGTGAAAATAAATGATTAAATTATCTGTTTCTTTATCAGGAATAAACATTCTAATACCAACTGTATGATCATCAACTAGGATTCTTGTATCAATAAAACTATATTTACCTAAAAAATTATTTTTAATTATATCATTAAATAATCTTTCTTTTTTATAATCTTCTATATCAAATTTAGAAATAGTTTTAATTATCTTCTTTGTTATTTTTTTCATATTTCACCTACTTAATTATATCATTATGCATAAATAAAAACAAGTAAACAAAAATTGATATTAACCCCATTTCTTTTGTTCAAAAAACGGGGTTAATATCAGTTGAACTTGTCTTAAAAATCTGGATTAGATTTAAAAACCATTTTCCTATTAGTTAAAGGATCAATAATAATTAATTCGTAAGCATGTAAACATAAACGATAATATTTACTATTGCCATATTTTGTGTCACCTAAGATCGGTGTTTTATTATATGCTAATTGAACTCTTATTTGATTTTTCTTACCTGTTTTAATATTGATATCTAACCAAGTATATTTATCATTTTCTTTTATTTTTTCATATTCAGTAATAGCTAAATTACCTTTATCACTCACATAAACATAATGATTAATATTTTCTTTTAGATAATTTTTTAAAATATCTTTATCTTTAGTTTTACCAACAACAATGGCAATATATTTTCTAGTAAAATTGTGCCAATTACTTTGATAAAGCTTTTTTGTCATTTCATTTTTAGCAAATATCACTAATCCTGATGTCTCTTTGTCTAGACGATGAATAATAAATATTTTACTATTTTTATTATTCTTTTTTACATAATCACTAACTAATTTATATAAAGTTATGTTATTTTTACCATTATCAATTGTTAGCATATTATAAGGTTTATCTACTACGATAATATTTTGATCTTCATATACAATATTAATATTTTTAGATTTAGCATATTTATTAATTTTGACTATTTGTCCTTGTTTTAATAAATAATTATATTGAGTAATTATTTTATCATCAACTAATACCAAACCATTTTTTAATAATGATTTAATTTTTTTATGACTATAATCAAAATTATTAATTAAAAACGTTAATAATTCTTGATCTTCTAATACTTTTTTCATTTAATCACCTAAAAACTTGCTCAAAGTAAGGAATCTGATGTTGATAGTGAAGCAATTCTTTGACAAAAGGTTTTTGATCATCCACTTCTTTTGTTTCCATATATTTTTCTATTTCATATAAACTTAAATTATAAAGAGGATTTCCTTCAAATAAAATGTAGAAAAAGTTTAAAAAAAGCGATAAATTATCAAAATGTTCATCAACAACTATTTTGTTAACATCATAACCATAACTTTTTAAAAAATTATATGTGATAGTAGGAATACTATCATGAGGTAAATTAAGTATTTTTGCACTATCAATATCAACAAAATAAAAACTATCTGAAGAAGTAAAAAGCAAATTACTTAAATTAAAATCAGCCAAAACAATTCCATATTGATGATAATATTTTAAATAAGATGATATCTTTTTAAATAATTCAATTAATTGCTTTTTACTTAAATTCAATTCAAAAATAGACTTTCCTTTAACATAATCCATAGTATAGCCACACAATTTAGAATTACTAACTATTTTGTCATGTGGTAAAATCATTCCTCTTAAAGAAATAGCTGATAGAATATCTATTTTTTTGTTTTTATTGTCTAAGTCAATATTAGGATTTTTATATAATTTATAGGCTACATCACCATAACGCCATATATCCGCCTCTTTACCTTTATCTTCAAATAAATCAATTTGATTAAAATCTAATGTATTTATGTCAATTGTTTGCGTAATTATTCTCCTATTCCATATTTTTCTATATATTCTTGATAAGTCATTTGTTTATCTTTATAGCTTCCATCTGATTTTATTTCAATTAAACGGTTACTAACAGTTTCAATTAATTCTTGATCAAAAGTTGAAAAAACTATAACTCCCATGAATTTCTTTAATCCTTCATTTAAAGAAGTGATTGATTCAATATCTAAATGATTAGTTGGTTCATTAAATAATAAGACATTACTTCTTTCTAACATCATTTTACTAAACATACATCTAACTTTTTCACCACCAGATAAAACATTAACTTTCTTAAAGACTTCGTCGCCAGAAAATAACATTCTCCCTAAAAAACCTCTTACAAAGCTGTCATCTTTATTATCAGTATATTGTTTTAACCAATCAGTCATAATAAGATCATTGTTAAAATATTCTTCATGATTTTTCTTAAAATAACTTATTTTAACATTACTACCAATTTTTATCGTACCACTATCTGGTTTTAAATTACCAGATAAAATGTCTAAAAGAATAGTTTTAGCAATTTCATTTGTTCCTATTAAAGCTATTTTATCGTCTGGTCTAATTGTTAAACTAAAATCTTTTAAAATTACTTTATCATCTAGACTATAGTTAATTTTTTCTAAGGTAATAACTTCTTTACCAACATTTTTATCAAAATCAAAATTAATATAAGGATATTTTCGACTAGATGGTTTAATTTCATCTAAAACTATTTTTTCTAATGATTTTTTTCTTGATGTCGCTTGCTTAGATTTAGAAGCATTAGCCGAAAATCTTCTGATAAAGTCTTCTAATTCTTTTATTTTTTCTTCTTTTTTCTTATTAGACTCTTTCATTTGTTTTTGAATCAATTGACTTGATTGATACCAAAAATCATAATTACCGACAAATAAAGTAATTTTGTTATAATCAATATCTAACATGTGAGTACATACTTTGTTTAAAAAATGACGATCATGTGATACTACTAAAACTGTATTTTTAAAATTAATTAAAAATTCTTCTAACCATAAAATACTTTTACTGTCTAAACCATTGGTTGGTTCATCTAGTAATAAGATATCTGGTTCACCGAACAAAGCACTAGCTAATAATACTTTTACTTTGTCGCTATCTTTTAAATCACCCATTAATAGATTATGTTTACTATTATCAATACCTAATCCTACTAATAAAATGGCTGCTTCACTTTCAGCTTCCCAACCACCTAATGAAGCAAATTCTTCTTCTAAAATAGCAGCTCGCATTCCATCTTCATTAGTAAAGTCTGTTTTCATGTATAAGTTGTTTTTTTCAGTCATTACTTCATATAATTTATTATTACCCATAATAACTGTATCAATAACAGTTTTATCATCATATTCATTATGATTTTGTTTTAAAACAGATATTCTTTCACCTTTACCAATGATTACTTCACCACTAGTTGATTCAATACTACCAGATAATATTTTTAAAAATGTTGATTTACCAGCACCATTAGCACCAATAATCCCATAACAATTATCGCCACTAAATTCCAAATTAACATTTTCAAATAATGTTTTTGTATTAAACCTCAAACTTAAATTGTTTACTTTTAACATTTTTATCACCAACCTCAATAGTTTATCATATAAATTATAAAAATACAAATGAAAAATGTGTGAAACATATTTTATCAATATAAAAAGGTCAAACTAATTGTCTGACCATATTAAATTGTTTTAAAAGTTACAGTATTTAATTAACAATTTGTAGCATAATTTCTCATATAGATTATTAAAAATATTATATTTAAGGTTGACAGTTAAAACCATCTTCATCTATATATTCTGGTCCTTCTAATTTACTTTGGACTTTAGATATATCGATAGTTATAACTGGGCGGACTCCCACGTCGTCATAGTGGTCAGCGCCATAGCTACAGAGGCCATAATTAAAGCAGACGTTCCAAGCGAAACCCGGGTAGGAAACAACTTCGTAATCTACCAGTGTACTTGTCCAATATCCCCATGCTGCATTTTCTGAACAATCACCTGTTGTTCTTAAATTTATTGTCGCCCATTCTGGTATTAATATATCTCCATATCCTGCTTGCTCTATTTTTGTTCTACAATCACTTGAACTTGAACATCTTGATATTCCATCGTTCTCTAACATTTCAGTAATTCTAGTAAAATACTCGCTTTCCCAATTACTTTTATCACTTAAATTTTGATAAAATTCGGTTAGCTTTAACATTTCTTCTGCTTTTGGTAACCTTTTACTCGTTACATTACTCCATCCACTTGTTCTTTCTTCTAATGCTC
>CAMLYN010000031.1 GCA_946491675.1 uncultured Mycoplasmatota bacterium
CTTTTATTTTATCATGTCCTTATTTTTTTTGTCTAATTTATTATAACCTATCCAACATATAACTTTCCTCATTTAACCACTTACTTTACCACATAAAGTTACGGGTATCTTTTGGACTTTAGTTTGTTGTGCAACCTTATCCGTTTATGTAGCCTTATAGTAAGTTTCTGTTCGTTGGTTCATGATTTTGTTCCACACTTCCTTTAGTCCCAACATCACTGTTGATGCGTTGTGCTTCCCTAATACTTCGCAGATACCGACGTGTATAGTGGACTTTCACCACCTAGCTATATGCCATGCACGGCACACACAAAAATGAGCCCAAAATGGGCTCTTCAGGGGGTCCGAAAAAAAGCCTTATCCACCTTTATACAACCCTTATTTTTCCTTATTTTTCGGTACTTTTCATTATTTAAGTTTACATAGGTTTATGACTAATCGTGCAACTAATGTGCAACTAAAATTTTTGAGGGTCTTTTATGCAACTAAAATTAAAATTATAAACATCAAATTTATGATGTTTTTTATTTGAATTTGATATCATTAAAAATATATAAACACTTACAAGCATGACAAATATATCCTAAAATATCGTATCCTTCAATATACTTTCCGTCACCTTTATATAAATGCACATCAATTGAATTACAAATACAACATTTTTCTTTAAAATCTAATTGTCCTAAATTAACCCTATCTACCTTATATTCATTTTCTATATTTATTATTTCGTTTAAATCTATGTAGTTGTTTTCATTTTCAACAACTCTTCTAATATAACAATTACCACCATCAACTGCTAATTGATGACATTTACACCATTTTAAATCATGTACTGATAAAGACTTAATAATTTCATTACAATTATTACATCTTGCTCTATTAATCACTATAATGCTTTTCATTAGACTTCTCCTTTTATTGCACTATAGCATAAAAATAATAAAAATCAAAATCATCAAAACATAATTATTAGAAACTTTATCAACTTAATTTCAATAAAAAATAGTAGAAAAATGAATCTACTAATTTCTATGAATTATATCATTTTATTAATATGTAATCCGTTTATTGATATGTTTAACTACTAAATATAAAGTAATAATTACTAAAAAAATAATTGATATAAACAATCTATACCTAATAATAAATTTAATAAGGTATATAATAGTGCAACAACCAAACCATAATAAAAATAAAACTATGGCTCTAATTGTCCAATGTAGAAATGAACCAAACTCTCCTCTTACACCAATATCACCAACTACCTTGAAAGCTATTTTAAAAGCAATACCGCCAAGAAAAAACATTATAATATAATTTGCAAAATAGTTGTCAAATATAGTTAAAGGAGAAGTTAATAGTTCAAAAAGTATTTTATTCAAACTTCTTCTCCTTTCTTTTAACAGAATAAATTATCCTCTATGCGCTTTAGAACAGCAATGTGCACATCCATCGATTTTATATTCAGGATGTTTAATTTTTGCATAATTGACTGCGTCTATTTCATTGTTAAATGAACCAAGCAATTCAAAATTATATCCTGATTTATACATATAATAGTAATAACAAGATTCTTTATGAACTTCATGATCCCCATTTGATTGAGCATTCAAATTTAAATAATAATTTGTCACATTTTCACCTCTTTCTCGAGGCTTTTTTTTTGCAACTTTTTTAAACTTATGATATAATATTTCTGCTATCAAATATTATATTTGTTTATGGGGTGTGCAAATGCCTCTTTTTTTTGGACTTACGTTAACCAAACTGCCAATCTTCTAATTAATATTTAAATATCCTAAATCTCTTAATCTATTTTCCATCATCTCGTTAGAAACTTGATATATAGAACTAAATTTACATATTAATTCTTTTAGTTCTTTTGAATTTAATTTATCTAAAACTGCATTTTGGCTCATAACATCATAATTTTCTAGATATGGAGACAACAATTTTTCAAGTGTTTTTTTAGGTATTAAAATACTTGATGAAAAATAATTTGCTTGCCATTCTTGCCAATCTTCTTTAGTAATAAGAAGTTTTTTTTGCTTACTGGTAACAAAATTTCTATTGCAAGTAACCGCTATTTGTTCATTCGTATTTTCATCAAACAATGACATTTGATTATTGTCAATGTGAAACAAATTAAACTGAGTAACGTAATGTCCTAACTCGTGTCCAAAAGTAAATGTTAAACGTTTATCATCATTTTCAACTAATGAAGTATCAATAATAATCGTTTTTTCATTAAAATGATATTTTTCCTTTAAATCATTGTCATAAACATCCAAGTAACCTTCATTGAATACAAAAGCACCTAATATTTCTGAATTGGAAGAAATTTTTTTATATTCAATACTTAACCCTAATTTTTCAATTAGTACTTCAATAGGTGTGGGTTGAGCGTTGTGTAAACAATTACCAAAATATTTATTTAAAAGAACTTCTGCTTCCTTTTCAATATCATTTTTACTTAAAATATATAAACCGTTTTTACCTTTTCTAAATTTATCAAACATATTTATCACCTGAAATATTATTTGTCCATATTATTAATTATTTTTTTCCAATCTTCATCAGTCAAATTACTTTCCTTAGCTTTTCTCAATGCCACACTAGCCAATGGTGTTTGACCGATATAACTTGTGATATCATTAGACATATGTCCTCTATCAATTAAGTCCTTATCAGCTAACATCACAAGTTTTTCTCTCTCATCTTCACTTAATTCTAAGTAAGTAGCCATCTGATCAATTAAATTCTTATATTTATCTTCTTTTGAATTGGGTGCCATTTTATGCCCTGATTCAATATCGGATAAATAAGACACCGATATTTCAAGATCTTTAGCCATCTTCCTAAGAGTAATATTTTTTTCCAATCTTCTTTCTTTTAAGTAATTACTAAATTCACTCATATTTTCACCCTTTATATTTGTTCTCATATGTGATAACACAATCACTAAAGAAATATTATCACAAGTGCGAACACAAGTCAATAGTTTTTTTTAATAAATAAAAAAAGACCTAGACTCCGTTAAAAGAGCCTAGGTTTTTAAAATGTATATTTATAATTTGTTTATTTTTAGTATTTTCAAATTCTATATGATATTTTTCTGAATATTCAGAACATAGTTTCAATATATTCTCATTACTTAATAGCTTAGGTGATACTATATTCATAACTGTATTAAAGTTAATGGTATTATAATTAACTTCATATATTACATCTTTATAAATTTCCGAGATTGCTTTATCAATATCTTCAAACAATAATTTATCTTGTTCAATTTTATCTTTCATAAAGGAATCATCTACTTTATCTATCATTTTACTTTTTTTCTTCTTATTATATTTAATATCTTCAACTGTAAAATACGTATAATTTAGATTTTTAAAACTATCAACTTTTCTATTTATCATTCCTTTTTGATAGCAGCTAAATTTGGTGTAAAGAATCGTATCTCTAAATATAGGATATCCAATTATAGGAAAGATAATCATTTTATAATGAAGTTGTTTTACTTCTTCTGGAGTTAATAAATCTCTAGCCATTAATGAAGTTGACCTATTACCATCATATTTATTTAAACTAATTGATTGACTTAAACTATTAGCTTCTATAGTTTTCTTTCCTAGCCTTTTACTTATTGCTTCAGCAGTATCTTGGGTATTAGTTTTTAAATAAACAAGTCCACAATTATCTAATATAATTTGTGCTACTTCTTTACCATAAACATTATCCAGTTGAGCAAATGATTGGATAAAAAAATGAAATCTCATTCCCCTACTTCTTGCAACTGATACAATTGCTTCAATATCTGCAAGTGGTGGACAATTAGCAAATTCATCTAATATCCAATCAATTTGATATTTTAACTTCTTATCTTCTCTACTGTTAGCAAGTTTAACTAATTCTCTATATAGTAAACCAACTATAACTGTAATTAAAGTATAGTATGTTTTATCTTCATCAGGAACAATTACATACAAAACTGTAGGTTTCTTTCCAAGTAAATCAAAGTCAAAATCCGAACTAGAAGTAACATTAGCTACATTAACATCATCAAACAAGTTCATTTTAGATCCAAATACACTAGTAATACTTTTATAAGTATTTTCACTAGCAGTTATTACTGATGTTAAACTATCTTTTGATTTACTACCATATTCTCTTGTCTCTAAATACAATTTAAACTTATCAAAATTTCTATTATCCATAGAACTGTTTTGAAATTTTCTTATACTAGTCATCGTTATTTGATTTCTTTTAATATGTTTTAATTTATATTCTTCTAAAAAAAGCCAATTAATCCCTCTAATAACTGTTTAGCTGAATTATTCCAGAAAGGATTATTAGTATATTTCACAAGACAATTAATATACATTTTACAATTTAATTTTTTAATAAATCTTCTTTATCTTTTAAACAAATGCTTAACTATTCATATAATCTAAATAAATCCATATCTAATTTTTCTTGCTCTTCTTCCCATTTTTTGTATTTTTTCTTAAAAATTTTAGATGACTCTTCTTTATAATGGTTTTTAGCTATTTGTTCATGACACTCGATTTGTGTCAAAGTCATTTTAATACTAAGTTCTGCCATTTCCAAACAAGTTTTATATAAATTTGAAAAACCAATTGCAAACTTCTCTTCTTTGCTTTTTTTATTCAATATTTTTTTAGCACAATAAAAAAACTAGTATAAACTAGTCCTAAAAATTATCTTTAATAAATGTCTCTGCAATATTATTTAAACTTTCTTTAATATCATCCCAATTTCTATTTAAATCCAATGTTCGTACCATTATTTTGTGGCCATTCAATATTTCCATTAAAGAAAATGGAGGCTCATTAATAGTTTGAGCATACAATAACAAGCCATAAACTTTATTTTCTTTATATGGATCTTGATTATCAACATAAGTTATAATTTGATATAAATTATTATTACTTATTGTTTTGCAACCTGGATTTATATAATTTTCTCTCAAAATTTTACTATAGAATTTAGCATCTATAATTAACATTTTATTATTATATTCTAATGTTATGTCAGTTTTCATCATTGGAATATTACTACTCATTGGTTTATCAGTTAAATATAATCTTTTAGATCTTGCATTTAATTTTGGATAATGTTTTCTATAATATGCTTTAATAAAATTCTCATATATAGCGCTTACTTTACTGTCATCTAAAAATTCTTTAAATTTATTGTTACCTTTTTTTTCACTAACAATTAGGCCATTCAATATCAATTTGCATAAATCAACAACAAATTTGTGTGACAAATTATTTCTATTAAATCTTATAAATTCCCAATTAATCGTTCTAATTTCCAGTATATTAACATTTGAAAAATATATATTCAATTTTTTTAATTCATCTTTAGTGGATTGACCAATTTTATTAGATTTTAATAGATAAAAAATTGTTGTTTTGATAACTTGATTTAACAAACAATTTTCATCATATTGATCATGTTCACATATAAATTTCTTTTTTATTATTGAATTGTTTCTTATACTTTCATTAATGTTAATTTTCCCTCTTATAATATTTAATTCCTCTTTAAATTCATTATAATCTTTATACATTCCTTTTTTTATTTGCTTTTTTAATAGCATACATAATAAAAGCGAAAATAAATTATAAATATTGTCAAAAGCTTCACTTCCAAGTGAAGCCTCTTCTTTTTCGTTTAAAAGCTCGCCATAAAATGAATAACAAAGCATATAATAAATATTTTTTACTTTATTGTCTACATTAATCATTCAAAACCCCATCCAAGGCATTTTCCCATTGAATTAAAGTGTCTTCGTCATCATACCAATATTCTTCTAATAATGGAATTATTTCATAAGTAATAATGTCTTCGATATCTTTTTTATTTCCTTTTCTATTTGGCAATTTAGGATAAAAATAACTATGACCAATTTTAAAACCTGAACCCAATGATTTATCATTTTTAATTGCTTCATTTATTTGTTTAATTACTGTAATAACATTATTATAATTTGCATCAAATTTTTCGTTAAATGCTTCAATAAATTTTTCATTATCAAATGCAGGTTCAATTCTAATGAATGAAAATCTTCTTCTTAACGCATAATCTATTAATGCTAAAGATCTATCCGCTGTATTCATTAGACCGATAATATATAAATTTTCCGGAACAGTAAAGTTCTTTTCTGAATAAGCTAATGTTAATTCTTCTCCTCTTTTATCCCTCTCTATTAACATTAATAATTCTCCAAATATTTTACTTAAATTTCCTCTGTTTATTTCATCAATAATTAAATAATAATTGTTTGATAAATCATTTTTTGCTTTCTCGCATAAATTATAAAATATTCCATGTTTTAATTCAAATCCACTTTCGGTTGGTCTATAACCTTCTATAAATTCCTCATAAGAATAACTTTGATGAAATTGAATTAATTCAACTTTATCCTCATCTTTACTCCCTAATATAGAATAAGCAAGCCTTTTTGCCATAAATGTTTTACCAACTCCAGGGGCACCTTCAAGTATAATATTTTTTTTCTTTTCTAAAATAGATACCATTGTATCGTATTTTTCCTCATCTATGAATACATCTTTTAAAAAATCATCTTTAGAATACAAATTATCTACTGTTGTGTCTCCTTCTAATTCTTCCACTTCAATATCTTCTAATCTTGATGAAACATTTAAATCGTTATCAACACAAATTTTTCTTTCTATATCATCATAATAAATTATAAAAGTTGCACCTTCACAATTATTATCATAAAGCTTAGTAAACCATTGATATTTTTCTTCGTTTTTATGATCTGTACGTTTTATTTGAAACTTATTTGTACCATCATTTGCAATAGTATGAACAAATAATATTTCATTATTATCATTATCATACGCAGGACCAATTAAATCTATTATTCCACGCTTTAATGATAATTTAACATCATTTGCCAAAGTATAATAAACATTTTTGTCATTACCAAATGTTTCATTTTTTACAATTGCATTTACTGACAATAGATAATTTTTTAAATCTAGTGATAAATTGTATGACCCTTGACCAGTAGTGCCATCATTTTTCTTAACCATTTGATATCTAGATTGTGTAGCAGAAATTTCTCTTTTAAAAGGATTGTTCATATTATATTCAATACTCATATCTTCACTCCCTCAAATACAATTCAATTATACCACAAAAAAAAGACAAAATTAATTGTCTTTACTATTTTTTTTGTACATTTCAATAATTGCATTACCAATTTTTTCAGCTAAAATTGGGGGGACAGCATTTCCAACTTGAGTATATTGGCTTGTTTTTGTTCCCAAAAATTTAAAATCATCAGGAAATGATTGAATTCTAGCTGATTCTCTAACAGTTGGTATTCTGTTTTCTTTATAATGAAAATAATTTCTATGACCGCAATCAATTGTTGTAGATGGTTCTTTGCTATTCATTCTTTTAAATGCCGAACTATAATTTCTAATTTTATAATACTCTTTAGGTAAAGATTTTATATTACCACCATCAGGAATCATTGAAATTATTTTTTTTGTTTGTTCTGTATGTACAGTTATTTCGTTATTAAATATTGATTTTGATTTCTTTCTCATTTTCTTTTGAAACTCATTTTGTGGTGGTGTTTTATATTCTGTACATAACTCCCCATTGTCTAATGAAGGCAAATCACATAAAGCTTCTCCCGTACCTATAATATGATTAACAGGTTCTGGATATTCAAAAAATTTATCACCAAATATATCCTTTCTCAATCCCACAAAAAAAACTCTTTCTCTTTTTTGAGGAACACCATAATCACAAGCTTTCAAAACTTTATATGTCACATTATAACCAAGTTCAGAAAATCTTTCTACTATTTCTTTTTTAAAATACCCTTTTTCCAATGTTAGTAATCCTTTAACATTTTCTAAAATAAAAAATTCTGGTTTGATTTGTTCTACAAACCTAACGTATTGTAGATAAAGAGTATTTCTTTCATCTGAAGCTTCTCTTTTACCTACCATACTAAATCCTTGACATGGTGGCCCTCCAATTATTCCAACAATTTTATGTTTCTCTCCAAAAGACTTAATTTCTTCATTTGTAAAATCATAGATATTTTTAGTAATTCCAGAAGCTTTTTTATGATTAATATTAAAGGTTTCAATGGCATCGTTCCAACTATCTAATGCTAATTCCACTTCAAATCCAGCATCTTCAAATCCTTTTGAAAATCCACCACATCCACAAAAAAGATCAATTATTTTTTTACTTTTCATTATCTAACACATCCTTAATCATATTTGCTATAGCTTTTGCCATTAATGGTGGCACTGCATTTCCAACTTGTCTTAATTGACTTGTTGGAGTTCCTACAAATTCAAAATCATCTGGAAATGATTGTAGTCTTGCTGATTCCCTGACAGTTGGAACTCTATTATATATTGGATGGAAATAATTCATATGCCCTGTATCTATAGTAATGGATGGTTTTGTTTCATCTAATCTTCTGTATGCTGATGAGTGTCTATTATTTCTTTGAACCTTCCATAAATGTTCAGGAACATTTCTCCAATTTCCGCCTTGTGGAACATAGTTCATCCTTTCTTGAACTTCTTTATTTGGATATTTTGGTTCATGATTTAAAACAATATTATTTTTTGCTCTAACATATTTTTGAAATTTAGTAGATGGACTAACTTTTAATTGATTAGTTTCTCCAGTTTCTAATGAATATAACTCCCCAATTGCCTCCTTAACGGAAACCTTATCCTTTACTTTCTTTATATTATTATAATCAAATGTTCCTATATCTCTTTTTATACCAACAAATACAGCTCTATTTCTATTTTGTGGGACACCAAAATCGCTCGCTGTAAGAACTCTAACATCAACAAAATAATTTAATTCTTCTAAAATCTCAAATATTTTATTTTTAGCAAAGCCATTATCTTTAGTTAAAATTTGACGTACATTTTCAATAACAATTGCTTTTGGATTTAAAAGTTTAACAAATCTTATAAATTCAAAAAATAATTTATTCCTAGGATCATTTTCAATTCCTTGTCGATTTCCAGCAGAAAATCCCTGACAAGGAGGGCCTCCAATTATAACATCTACTTTTCCATTACCAAACATTTTAATAACTTCTTCATCAGTTATTTTAGTTATATCACAACAAATAGAATTACTATTTTTAAAATTTTTATCATGAGTAGCAATAGCATCCTCTTTAAAATCTATTCCACCAACAATGTTATATCCAGCTAATTTAAAACCAAGGCTTAATCCACCGGCACCACAAAATAAATCTAAAACATTATATTTTTTCATACTTTATCACCTAACTGTTTAATTATATCAAATTCAAAAATGAAAGTCAGCAGTATCTAAGAAAAAAGTAAGAAAATTTTATATATATATTATTTCTATCTTATTAATACTACTAATTGACACAAACTTATTTAGTTTTATCAACTTTAATTTTTATAACCTCTTATTCTTTTCCTTAAATATTATAGCATACGAATTGTCAAAAATCAGCAGTATTACTATATTTTTTTTGATAATATATACATAGTATCCCAAAAAGTATCCGAAAGTTATCCTTGTTATAAAACCACCCATGATATAAAATGTGGTTAAATAGAGATATTTTTGAAAAGGAGAATTTGTTTCTCTTTTTTTCTATTGAGGAGGAATACAATGAGTGCTAAAGAAATATTAGATATAATATCTAAAATATGGTGCAATACAGAGGACTTAATGAAGTAATCCGGATTAGGTTATGTTAAAGCTTCTTTGGATAGGTTATAATAAATTAGACAAAAAAAATAAGGACATGATAAAATAAAA
>CAMLYN010000032.1 GCA_946491675.1 uncultured Mycoplasmatota bacterium
AGATCCAAAGGATCCAAGATTTACGCAAAGATTTGAATTATTTATTTGTGGTAGCGAATATGCTAATGCATTTACTGAATTAAACGATCCGATTGACCAATATGAAAGATTCGAAAATCAACTAAAAGAAAAAGAATTAGGAAATGAAGAAGCTAACGATATGGACATTGATTATGTTGAAGCTTTAGAATATGGTATGCCACCTGCAGGAGGTATGGGCATGGGAATTGATCGTCTAGTAATGATGATTACTAACTCAGAAAATATTAGAGAAGTAATTTTATTCCCACATATGAAGAATAAATAGGGTGATTAATTTGAAAAAAATAATGTATCTAATTTTTTTGGGATTTGTCTTTTTATTGATTAATGTTAGTTTTGTAGAGGCTAAATCAGTAACTGATATTTGTTATTATAAAACAGAAGATAATAATTTTACTTTTGCTGTTAAGGCATACGATGATGGTACTTCTGATGCTATTTTAATGAATTCTTATGATGAAAATTCGTTTCCAAGCAATTATAGTGGGCATAAAGAGAGCCAAAGCTATCGTGCTACTTGGAAAAATATTGGAAATGCTTTAAATGGATCATCATGTAATCGATATATGAAATATACGGTTAATAGTGGTGACAATCGTATTGAGTTTTCAAATACTACTCCTACTTTAGGAGTAAATGATCTTTTGTTGGTTAATTATAATTTTGAAGGTAGTGCTTCAAAATGTGTTTATAAAGGTCTTGATTATAAATTGCCAAATTATCAAATTACTATGACAGTATTAATTGACGATAATTCTATTTTTACTTATTATAATGATGATTTAAATACAGCAATGAATCGAAATATCAAAATTGGAGGTTTATTCGACGCAGATAAAATAGAATATACTTTAGATGGTGGATTTTATAATGATTTTATTGAGTATTTTTATGATGATTCAGAAGGTTGTCCTTTAATTGATAATGTTCAAAGCTATAGCGATCAAGTTTGGATTTCTGCTGTGGATGATTCGAATGGTTCTAATTTTGGTTTAATCTCTTCAGAATATAATGATTCAGTTTCACCAGAAGAGGAATTAAGAAGTTATCCGATTAATTTTGATGATGGTGAAAACAAAATACAATTTTATATTAAAACTTATAATGATGATAAAGAAAAAATATGTTTAAGTATCGATAACTTAAGTTTAAAATGTGCAGAAATGAATTATCAAGATGATGAAATTTTTATTCATAGTGGTTCAATTGGTGGAAAATGGTATGTTTTTAAAATAAAGCAAGAAGATATTCCTGAAATTTTTAAATATGATGTACCTGGAGATTATAGTACTTTAATTAATCCAAATCCTGTTTATTTTAATAAAGGTTCTTATGATATTTATTATCTTTCAAAAAAAAATGATAATTCAACTGTTGTTAGCTCTGATAATGGTGAAGAATATAAACATCAAATGTGTATATTAAAACCTTATTTAGTTAATACACCATCAATAGATTATGAATTGAAGATTTACGAAGGTATAAATCCAGATCCTGATTTATATTCTATTTATGATTTACCTTGTGATAAGTGGGGCTATGGGTATTCACTTAATTGCAAAGGTAATGATTGCTCATATTTAATAAATCAGAGTTTAACAAACATTAAATATTATTGTAATGATGTATATGACAATTATAGCAATAATAATGAATACATTGAAAAGAGAATTAATGAATGTATTAATTTCAATAATTTTTATTTATATTTAGTTGAACAAGGAATTGTTGATGATCTTGGTAGTAATTGCGGATTTTTATCTTATGATTTAGTTAAAATATTAGAAAAAATATTAGATATTATTAAAATAGCTGGTCCATTATTAGCTTTAGGCTTAGGAACATTGGATTTTGTTAAAACCGTAGCTAGTGGTGATGCCGATAAAGAAATGAAAAATACTTTTAAGCGATTTGGAACGAGACTTATTGCTGCAGCTTTATTGTTTCTCGTACCATTTATATTAGCTTTCTTGATGGATATATTTTTGGGTAGCCAAGATGGTTATGATTCAGATAATCCATTTTGTAAAATTGTAGATTGGGGTGGACAGTGAAATTATATGTAGTCAGACATGGAGAAACTTTAGAAAATGCTAATAATTGTCTAGTTGGTAGATTAAATAGTTCTTTAACCGAAGAAGGAATTAATCAAGCAAAAAAAGTTAGCGAATATTTTAAAAATAAAAATATTGATTTGATTGTTAGTTCACCATTAGATCGATGTAAACAAACTTCAGAAATAATTAGTGATAATAAAATTCCAATTATTTATTCTGATAGTTTATTAGGACGTGATCATGGTGAATTTACAGGGAAGCCTAAAGAATCAATTAATTTTGATGAATATTGGAATTATAATAAAAATATTAAGTATGAAAGAGCTGAAAGCGTTAAGGATTTATATAATCGTGTCGCTAAATTGGTTGAAGATATAAAAGAAAAATATTATGATAAAAATGTAATAATTGTTACTCATAGTGGGATAATGCGAGTTTTATACTATTATTTTAAAGGAATACCAGATGATGGTATCTTAAGTGAAATAACAATTAGAAATTGTGAAGTATTTGAATATGATATATAAGGAGGATTTTTAATGAAAATATTATCAGTCAATGCAGGTAGTTCATCTTTAAAATTTCAAATGTATGAAATGCCAGAAGAAAAAGTTTTAATATCAGGAGTATTTGAAAGAATTGGATTATCGGATAGTTTATATACGATTAAAATCAATGGCGAGAAAATAAAAAAACAAGTTAATTTAGATACTCATAAAGATGCAGTTAGAATCTTAATTGAGGAACTATTAGCTAATAATGTAATTAAATCATTAGATGAAATAAAAGGAATCGGTCATCGTGTTGTTCATGGTGGTGATAAATATGCTTCATCAACTATTATTAATGATGATGTTATTAAAACAATTGAAGATTTATCTTCTTTAGCACCATTACATAACCCTGCTAACTTAATGGGGGTTTTAGCTTTTAAAGAACAAGTTCCTAATGCTATTAGTGTAGCTGTATTTGATACAGCTTTCCATCAAACAATGCCAAAGGAATCTTATCTATATGCATTACCTTATGAATGGTATACTCATTATGGAGTAAGAAAATATGGTTTTCATGGTATTAGCCATGATTATTTAACTCAAACTTTAAAAGAGGTATTAAAAAATGAAAAACCTAATTTAATTACTTGTCATTTAGGTAATGGTGGAAGTATTAGTGCGATTAAAGAAGGTTTATGTTATGATACTAGTCTAGGATTTTCACCTAATGCGGGATTAGTTATGGGAACAAGATGTGGTGATATTGATAGTGCAATAATTCCATATATTATGAATAAAGCTGATATGTCTTTAGAAGATGTAATGAGTGATTTATCTAAAAAAAGTGGTTATTTAGGTGTCAGTGGAATTAGTAGTGATTCTCGTGATATTGAAGATGGTATTAAAAATGGTAACGATAGATGTATTTTAGCGCAACATTTATTTGTCAAAAGAGCAATTGAATATATTGCTAAGTATTATGTATTACTAGGACATGTTGATGCTATTTGCTTTGCTGGTGGAATTGGTGAAAATTCTATTAGTACTAGAAAAGAAATTTTAAATGGTTTAGAATGCTTAGGCATAAAATTAGATGAAAAAGCTAATGATATTCGTGGTGAATTTAAATTAATTACTACTAAAGATTCAAGTGTTCCAGCATTTATTATTCCAACTGATGAAGAAGTTATGATTGCTCGTGATACTTATGAATTAATAGGCTAAAAAGCCTTTTTTTCTTGTAATTAATATGGACGAATTAGTTTAAATATAGTATAATAAAGCTATAGAAAGTGTGAAATTATGTGTTATAAAAAGATAGCTAAGGAAATAAAAAAATATAATATAATTGTTATTGCAAGACACATTGGGCCAGATCCAGATGCTTTAGGAAGTTCAATTGGATTGAAAGAATTAATTTTAAATAATTTTCCTAAAAAACAAGTTTATGTAATAGGAGCTCCTGCTTCTCGTTTTCGTTATTTGGGAAATGTTGATAAATTACCAGAAATAGATTATAACAAATCTTTATTAATTGTAACAGATACTCCAGATATTAAAAGAATTGATGGCGTAAGTCCTGATAAATTTTCTAAGGTTATTAAAATTGATCACCATCCTTTTGTTGAAAAATTTGCTGATATTGAATTAATCGATGATAAAGCTAGTAGTGCAAGTCAATTGATTATTGAATTGGCTAAAATAAATCATTTTAAATTAAATAAAGATATTGCTAGTAAATTATATATGGGAGTAGTTGCTGATACAAATCGTTTTTTATATGAATATACAAGCTATAAGACATTAGAGTTAGTAGCTTGGTTAATAAAAGAAACTGACTTAGATTTTACAAGTCTTTATGATAATTTATATACTAAATCTTTAAAAGAAATTGTTTTTTCTGGTTATATTTCTTTAAATATGAAAGTTACAGATAATGGTTTAGCTTATATTAAATTAAATGATGAAATATTAAAAAAATATGATGTTGATCCTTCAACTGCTGGTAATTTGATTGAAAATTATAACAATGTTGATAAAATCAAAGTAGTTGCTTTTTGTAGTGAGGATAAAGGAAATAATTATATTAAATGTTCAATTCGTTCTAAAGGTCCAATTATTAATGAAATTGCCAGTCATTATAATGGTGGTGGGCATATTTATGCAAGTGGTGCTCGTCCTAAAACATTTAATGAAGTAGATAAAATGTTAGAAGAGTTAGAAAAAGTATGTCAAAATTTTAAATGAGGTGATAAATATGTTAGGTAAAGTGATTGATTTAATTAAAAATGAACCATTTCACATTCCCAATATATTATTTAAAAATTATCGTAAATTAAATATTACTGATAGTGAATTAATAGTATTAATTTATTTAATTAATACGGATATTAGTTTTAATCCAAAGCAAATTGCTAAAGATTTAAATTTTGAGTTAAGTGAGGTAATGAATATCATTACTTCATTAACGGAAAAAAGTATTTTAAAAATTGATATAGTTAATAAAAAGGTAAGGGAAGAAGTAATTAATTTGGAAGAACTATACAAAAAATTAGGATTTATTGTTGTTAACGATGAAATAAAGGAAAAGTCTAGTAATATTTTTGATATATTTGAAAAAGAATTTGGTCGGACATTATCACCAATGGACTATGAAATTATTAGTGATTGGCAGAAAAACTATAATGATGAACTAATTTTATTAGCATTAAAAGAAGCTGTTTTTAATGGTGTTAATAATTTAAGATATATTGATAAAATACTAATTGATTGGAATAAAAAAGGTATTAAAAATGAACAAGACATTATCAATGATCGTAAAAATTTTCAAAGTAAAAAACAAAATAAGAAATTGTTTGATTATGATTGGTTAAATGAACAAGATAGTTGATTATTTAGATGAATTAATACCTAATCCAAAATGTGAATTAAATTATACTAAAGATTATGAGTTGTTGTTAGCTACAATGTTAAGTGCTCAAACAACTGATAGAAGAGTTAATATGGTTACTAGTGTTTTATTTAAAGAATATAATTCTTTGGCTAAACTAAGAGAAGCTAAGGTGGAAGATCTAATTGAAATTATAAGACCAATTGGAACTTTTAATAAAAAAGCTAATAATATTATTGAAATAGCTAAAAGATTAGAAAGCGTTGGAGATATTGTTCCTAATAATCGTGAATTTTTAGAAAGTTTACCTGGAGTCGGTAGAAAAACTGCTAATGTTGTTTTAAGTAATATTTATAATATAGCATGTATTGCTGTCGACACACATGTTCATCGCGTTAGTATAAGATTGGGAATAGCAAATAAAAATGATGATGTTTTAAAAACAGAAATGAAATTGACTAAAAAGTTTAAAAATTATGATTTATGTCGACTTCATCATCAATTGGTTTTATTTGGCCGATATTACTGTAAAGCAAGTAATCCTAGTTGTGATACTTGTAAGCTAAGAGATATTTGTAAATACAAAAACTCTACTAAAAAGTAGAGTTTTATTGTATTTGAACTATTTTGGTTAATGTATTAGTATAATCACCATATTTAACATGATAAGTGATAGTATAAGTTTCAGGAACCTTAGTATTAATATAAGAAACATTATTATAAACTTGACCATCAGAATTACGCATTACTGTATATGTAATGGTAGCTAAGCTAGTAACATCAGTTATACCATCTTGTAAAACGATGACTGGTTTAGTTGGTTCAATATAATCTTCACCAACTGACAAGATTACGGTATAGTCACCATTAATTTCAGAACTAATAATTGATGAACTACCATTTTGAACAGTAAATTCAGCACCACTACTCATATTGTCTTTAAAAATAGTGTAGGCTGATTTAACGACGAAGGTTGTTGTTCCTGTAACTGGATAAGTGAAACTTGTATTACTTGTTGTTGTAATTAGATTTAAATTACCATTGGCATCTTTTGTATAAACATTATATACGATTGTTCCAATATTTTTACGATTATAGCTAAGGAAGTCATTTATTTCACTTTGTCTAGTTTTTTCGTTGGTATATAATTGACTAAATAAATTATTTATATAATCAGTATTGATAAAATCAGGTGTAGCAATTGCATCCCAAGATAATGTACTAGTATTTGTATCATAATTTAAATTAGTAACATTGTCTAATTGACTATATCTTTTTGATGTTTCTGTTGGTTCAAAACCTTTTTTAAAGTAAGCGGTTACTTTTTTACTATCTGGAGTAAATTCACTTGCTAACATAGCTGTTGGTAATTCATTTTCAACAGTGACTTTAACTACACTATCTGGTTGTTCCCAAGTTGAATTTTTAGTATAAGCTGATTTAGCAATAATTTGGAAGACATCTTTAATATTGTAATTGCTGACTGTCATATAATAGTCTTCACTTAATTCTTCATATCCATACCAAACAGTAATTGCATAAGAATCATTAAAACTTGCAATCCATTTGTCTTTAATAGCATTAGACGGGTAATTATATTTGTCCATAGTTTCTGAATCTAAATTATTAGTACCAGATTTACCAGCATAATTTACCCCATTAACACTTCTGCCAATTGCATAGCTTGATGTGTCTTCTAATATTTTAGTAATCATATAAGCTGTTGAATCACTCATAGCTCTTCTAGTAACCGGTTTTACTTCATAAGTATCGCCAGTTTCAGTATATTCTATTTTAGTAAAGCTATGTGGTTCGATATAGTAACCTCCATTAGAGAAAGCAGCATAAGCAGCAGCTAAACTCATTGGGGTTTCTCCTTCATAGCCACCTAAGGCATGAGTTTCATAAATTAAACCATTGTCAGCAACATCAGGTGATAATCCTAAATTAGTAACAAATTCTTTTACTTTAGAATTATCATTTTGTTGGAATGCTTTAACTGCTGAAATATTTCTTGAATGTTTTAAGGCGTTATGTAATGTTTGAAAATTATAAAACTTACCATCCCAGTTTTTTAATGAAGTTCCATCAGAGTAAGTATATGGTTCGTCAGTAAATGGAGTATAAGTTGACCAATTGTTGTATTCGATACCAGGCCCATAATCATATAGCGGTTTAGCTGTTGAACCAATTTGTCTTGCTACACCAGTAGCATAATTAACACCTTTGGCAACACGATTACGTCCTCCACCTACTGCTTTAATTTCGCCGGTGTTAACATCAATAATAATTGATGCTGCTTGAACTTTATCATTTTCCCAATCGTATATAGTTCCATTCATAACACCAGTCATAACTTCTTGCATATCTTTATCCATAGTAGTATATATTTTCATTGATACTGAATAAGGGTCATTACCAGTTCTCTTAATGACTTCTTCAACAACTGTATTAATAAAATCGTCATATAAATCAGATTCTTCTTCATCATCATCGTTGGCTAATAATTTTTCAACAGTTAATTCTTTGGCAATATTATATTCTTCTTCAGTAATATAGCCATGTCTTAACATTAAGCTTAAAACGGTTTGTCTTCTTTCTTCACAAGCTTCAGGATATAAATAAGGATTATAAGCGTTAGGAGCTTGGAAAAGTCCTGCAATCATAGCAGCTTCAGCAACATTTAACTCACTAGCACTTTTGCCAAAATAATCTTGACTTGCTTGTTCAACACCACGGTTACGACCGCCTAAATTATTAGAGTTAACATAAAATTCAATGATTTGTTCTTTAGTATAATGCGTTTCAATTTCAAAAACTGAAACATAGATATCAGTAAATTTACGAATGATACCTTCTATTCCTTCATCTTCTGTTGAAGTAAATGCATTTTTGGACACTTGCATAGTTAAGGTTGAAGCTCCACCTCCACCTTTTCCTAATAACTGGCTAATAGAAGCTTTTATAAATCTTGGTAAGTCGACACCACTATGTTGAAAAAATCTTGAATCTTCAGTAGCAATAATGGCATCGATTAAAGATTGAGATAATTCATCATAAGTAACTTTTTGTCTTATTTCATCACCGATTTTTCCAAATTCTTCACCATTAGCTAGATAAAGAATGGAAGCATCTTTATTATATAATTTTTCTTCTGAAAATTCAGGGGCAGTACTAATAATATAGACGCCAAAACTAGTAGCAGCAATTAAAAAGAAAATAGCAAAACAAAATCCAAAGATCAAAACAGTCTTAAAGATTTCTTTACCGTTGGTTTTCTTTCTTTTATTTTTTGGTTTACTAACAAAAAAATAGATAAGACCTACGATAATTAAAATTAATAAAGTAGGAATGAAACTAATTGTTAATGAACCTATTATTAATGTTATAACACTTATTAAAGCTAATATAATTGTTTTTTTGTTTTTATTTATAAATTTTTTCATTTTTCACTCTCCTTGATAATATCAATTATCTTTAAATAATCTAAATAAGGGTTATATCCTTGTTTAATTAAATATCCCTCTTTAATAAAATATTCTTCAGGAATAGACTTACGATTATTATTATCTAAAAATTTATCCAATTTGTCAATTTCTAATAAATAAGTAGTGTTTTTTAAAGTAAATCTAACAATTATAAAACCAATTCCACCACATTTTCTTATTTTTCTCAAGTGTTCGATTTGATGTTTATGAATGTTAGTTAGAGGAAAGTATTTTTTTCTTGTTTCTTTAGCTTCAAAGTCGATATACATACCTTGATATATTCCGTTATAGTCAGTGGTTGATGGAATAATAAAATGAGCTTCTTTTATAACAGCGTCTTTTCTTGATTTGTAATCGACTTTGTTAATTGTAATCGGTGTTGGTTTTTTGTAAATAACAGCAATATCGTTATTACGATAAAATAAGTTCGTGTCATTTAAGTCTTGTTCTAAAGTCATTCCACGGTTACTAGTATTTATTTTAAATGTTTTTTTTATTCCATTTGGATAATTCATAATTCCACCATTAATATTATACTATATATTTTTGATTTTTTGAAGAGTCTAAATCAATTTAGGACTAATTTTGACAACTTTTGTCGAATTTAATGCGAACTATATTTTTATATGTTTTAATAATAATAGGTGAGGAAAATGGATCATATTGAAACTATTTTTAATTCAATGTTGGAGGATGTAAAAACGATCAAGTTAGCGACTTATTTTAGAAAAATAAGGAAATAAATTTTGGTTGACAAAGTAGTGAGTAGTGTTATATAATCCTGACTTTGACAGTTTTGAACAAAAAAATACTATTAAGCCTTTAT
>CAMLYN010000033.1 GCA_946491675.1 uncultured Mycoplasmatota bacterium
CAATTTTTTTATTTATTAAAAACTACTTTATCTCGATTATAAGTTACTGCAAAAAATCTGATAAATGTTAAAATTAATAATTCATTACTCAAAATCACCCCTAAAATAGCTATCATTAACGCAAAACATAACCCACTTCTACCATATTTCAATTCATCAATTAATTTAAAGCAAAAATATACACTTAAACCACAAAAAATTATTTTAACAATCGTACTAAAATTAGAATATTTAGTAAGTGAAAAATAAATTCCAAAAATTGAAACAAAAAGAGCTGCATAACTAAAATTAAAATCATCTATAGCAATTTTCTTTTTTTTATTATTACTTTTAACCAATAATAAATTCAATAATAATAAAATAAAATTTATCAATAATAATCTAATAATCATATAAGAATAAGTAAAAACTTTAAAATTATCAAAATTTATCGAATGATCAAATAACGATCTGACAACTATAATTAATAAATATAAATTTACTAAAAATTCTAAAAATTCATACATTAAATTAGAATTAATCTCTTTATCCAACAATATTCCTCTTATTTTAGGAAATAGTAAAAATATAGTGACCGAAAATAATCCTAAAATACTACCAGTAATACCATCTACTATAAATAACCCAATTATAACAATAAAATTTAAAAACAAATTAATTTTATACATCATAATCACCTTTTAAATATTCAATCATTTCTATAAAAGCTGATGTTATATTTATTTCATTATTTAAAATTACTTTAAATACATCATCAATATTTTTATCGTTATATATATTTATATATTGATATAAATTTACATCTTCATTATCATTATATAGGTTTTTAATATCGTAATCCATACCATTACATACACCACTAACAGTATTTCGATCAATAAAATAAATATCCGCAATATCGATAAATTCTTTATCTAATATTTCTTTATATCTTATATTATCACTACATCTATTTATAGTATTCATTAATTTATAATCATCAGTATTATAATTGCTAATAATATTAATATTATTTTTTAATTTTTCTATTTCATTAAAATATTTACTTGTATCAATTTCATAATTTAATATTTGATAATTATTATATTCTAAATATATCATAAAAACTATTACCAAAAACATAACAAAATAACTTATTCTTAAAAATATTTTCATTCAAAACTCTCCTCTTTTAAATTATTATATCATTGATAAATTAAAAATGTATTAAATTTATAAAAATTACTCATAATAATTAAAAAGTAGGTGAAATTATGGATCAAGAATTAGACAAAATAATTAATCATATAAAAACAATGAATGGTAATAGTACAGACATCAATGTTAGATATTTCAATATTCACAATCAAAAAGTAGCTTTTATGTTTTTAGAAAGTGTTGCTAATGATGATAAGATTAGTAATTTTTTAGGTAAAAGCTTAAGTATTAGTGTTAGAAGTAAGAAAAATCTATTTGAAAATTTATTTGATAGTATTAATAATACTATTCCCAATAGTAAAGTAAAAATAATTAATAACTACGACGATATATTTTATTACTTAACAAGTGGTTTTACTTGTGTTTTTGTCGATGGTTACAATAAAGCAATCACTTTAGAAACTAAAGCATTGCTAGATAGAAGCATCACTGAAGCTACCAGTGAACCTGTCCTAAAAGGACCTAAAGATTGTTTTATTGAAAATATTTTAGCAAACATGGGTTTAATTAGAAAAAGAATTAAAGATCCTAATCTTTATTTTGAAGAGACTAAAGTAGGAAGAAGAACAAAAACCAAAGTTGTAATTGGATACATTAAAGATGTAGCCAATGAAGAAAAAATAAACTTACTAAAACAAAAACTACAAAAAATTAATATTGACGGAATTATAGATTCTAATTATATCAAAGAATTATTAACCGATAATCAAAAATCATTTTTACCACGAGTTATTTCAACTGAAAGGCCTGATTTAACAGCTATGGGATTATTAGACGGTAAAATAGCAATCATCGTTGAAAACACTCCCTATGTTTTATTACTTCCTACCGTATTTGCTGACTTTTTTAAATCACCTGAAGACTATTATACAAAACCATTTAATGCCTCTTTTACAAGAATTTTAAGATATATTGCATTCTTTATTGCTATTTTAGTACCAGCTTTTTATATTGCAGTAACAACATTTAATATGGAAATTGTCCCCAGTTCTTTATTAATATCATTTTCAATTCAAAGGGAAAGTGTCCCCTTTCCCACCATAATAGAAGTTCTAATTCTAGTAATTTCTTACGAGATATTAAGAGAAGCCGATACAAGAAAACCACAAATCATGGGTGCCTCAATTAGTATTGTCGGTGCTTTAATTTTAGGTGAAGCAGCCGTTTCTGCCGGCGTTATATCGCCGATTGTCGTTATTGTTATTTCTATTTCAGCAGTCTCAGGAATGGGGTTCAATGATCCAGACATAACAAATGCGATTAGAACATGGAGAATATTATTTATGTTAGCAGCTTGTATGTTTGGAATTGTTGGAATCGTCATTTTATTTATTATTTTTATAACTAAATTAAATAGCATTGAGGTATTAGGTACGCCTTATCTATCCCCTTTATCACCATTTAGTTTTAAAGACTTTAAAAATTCTTTGACAAGATTCCCTCAACAAAAAATAAAAACAAGACCATCTTATTTTAATAAAAAAAACATCAATAGAATAGGAAGTGACGAATGAAAAAAATATTAATTATTCCTTTAATTTTTCTACTAACTGGTTGTTGGAATTATCGCGAACTTAATCAATTAGCTATAACAACTGGTATAGCTGTTGATAAAGAAAATGATAATTATAAAATAACTATAATGATAGCTAATTCTAAAAAAGATAGTGGTTCTGATGGTAGTATCACACCATCGGCTGCTGTATATGATGGAACAGGTAAAACTATCTATGAGGCTTTTAAAGATACTTCTTTAAGTGTTTCTAAACAAATATATTTAAGCCATATTGATGTATTAGTTATATCTGAAGAAATCGCTAAAAATAATTTAACCGATGTCATCGATTTTCTATTTCGTTATCCTCAAACAAGAAACAATTTTTATTTAGTTTTAGCTAAAGATAAAAAAGCTAGTGATATATTGAAAGTTACCACACCACTTGAAACATTTCCTTCACAAAATTTAGCTAAAAACCTAGAAATAACTGATAAACTACAAGGATTTACCTATACAGTTGATTTTACTGATTTTACCAAATCACTTGTATCAGAAGGAATAAATCCTATTCTTCCATCTGTAACAATCATTGGAAATAGTGAAGAAGGAAATAAAGAAGAAAACATACAACAAAATGAACCATCAACCTATCTAAAATTAGATATGTTAGGAATATTTAAAGGTGATAAATTTGTAACTTGGGCTAATCCTAACGAAAGCAAAGGAATAAATATAATCAATAACAAAATATATATTTTAGGAGTTATCGTTGAATATCAAAATGAAAAAATAGTAACAGAAATAACCGAAATGGAAACAGGTTTTGAAGTTGAAGATAATAAAGTTAGAATAACAATTGAAACAGTTGGTGCTATTCAAGAAATAAATGCAAATATCGATTTATATGATCCTAACAATATTGAAAAAATTCAAAATGCTAATATTGAAAAAATAAAAGAATACGTTAACAACGCAATTAATTTAGCTAAAACAAATAAAACTGACATTTTTGGTTTTGGTAATTATATTTATAAAAACAATCCTAAAAAATGGAAAGAAATAAAAGATAAATGGGATGATGAAATATTTCCTAATTTAGAAATTGAAATTGAAGTAAATCTAAGATTACAATCTAAAGGTTCAATTAATAATATCGTTGAGGTGAGAGAATGAAAGTAACTAATTCAGAATACGCATGTCTATCTTCATTTTTAATTCGTTCATTATTTTTTGGACCAGCTATATATAGTATATTACATTTTGCTTTACAAGATGGTTGGATAAGCATAATTATTTCTTTTTTCCTAAGCTTTATTCCTTTAATAATTTATTACAAACTATTAAATCACAACCCTAACGATAACATTGTTACTTTAAATAACAAACTAGGAATAATCGGTAAAATTATTAACATTATTCTAACTGCTTTTATTATTTTTCACGCCAGTGTAGTTTTATGGAACTTAACCAACTTTATCTATTCACAATTTTTATTTCAAACCCCATTATTAGTCATCGCCATTATCATTTCTATTGGCATATTCTATGTTAGTATAAAAAATTTAACAACAATAGCTAGAACCGGAACCGTCTTTTTTATACTAAGTACAATATTATATTTTATTGCTGCTTTTTCTTTAGTCGGTTTTTGTGATTTAAATGGTCTTAAACCTGTTTTTAATTCTGGACTTATACCAATTCTAAAAGGAAGTTTTTCATCTTTAGGACTTAACATATTTCCTTTATTTATAATTTTAATAATTCCTAAAAACAATATTAAAAATAATAATAAAATGTTGTCATCATTTTTTAAAGTTTATATTTTTAGATATTTATGTATGTTATCAGTATTAGTGATTTGTGTAGCCATTTTAGGAATAGAATTAACTAATCTTTATCAATATCCTGAATATCACATTTTAAAAACAATCAATATCGCCAATTTCTTTCAACGTGTTGAATCAGTTTTATCAGTTCAGTGGATATTTGACGCAGTCATGTCGATAGTTTTATGTATATATTTTGTTAAAGAAAGTTTGACTAAAACATTTAACATTAATAATAAAATAAATCTTATTAATATTATCTGTGTCATTGGAATTTTAATAATTTCTCAATATGTCTTTAGTAGTAATACAGTTGCTGAAACTTTCTACAAAAATATTTATCCGTTTTTAACGTTTAGCTTTTTCTTAATTATTCCTATTTTAGTTTTAATAATTGTTAAAGTTAAAAAAACTTAATTTAAATATATAATTTTATAAATTAACTATTCTAATTTACGTGATATATTATAACCAACTATTAATAATATTAGGGCAACTATAGTTTCTAAAATACTATAGTTGTTTTTAAATGTTTCAAAAAACAAAATTAATACTGAACTTAAAGTAAATCCAATAATTCCACAGTACATATACTCCTTCTTTTTATCAAATAAATATGACATCAATTTAGATAATATAATAACACATAAAACAATACCTAATAGATAGGGTATTACTTTAAAAATATTAGTGAAAATAGCTTCTATACTAGTTAAAGAACTTAAGAAATTTAATAACAAATTATAACATCCTAAAAGCATCATTACAGCAGTACCGCTAATCCCAGGAATAATCATAGTCAATGCGTCAACTATTCCGATAACAAAAAATAAAACAAAATTAATAAATTGATTAGTTGTTTCAATAAAGAAATTTTGATTACCAACTAATGAAATTAAAAAAACTGTAGAAAAACTTAAAATTAAAGTTAAAATATGAAAAAAATTTATTTTTTTTATGTTAACATTCTCAATTAAATTAGGTATACCTCCCATTATTAAACCAATAAATAACAACATAGTTGGTAAATAATAATTACTAATAAAATAAATAACTAATTCACTTGTTAATGATATTGATAACAACACACCAATTCCAATAGGTAATAAAAATAAAAAATTATCCCAAGGATTTTTAAAAAAATAGTTAATCGCTTTAATTGCTTTTTCGTAAATGCCAAAACTAATTGCAATTAAAGCTCCACTAACACCGGGAATAATTTTAGCCATTCCTATAATGAATCCTTTAAATATCAAAACTAAAAATTCCATAAATCACCTCAAAAAAAGATGTTGTTATAACATCTTATTCAAAGTAATTTATTTTCATGTTTTTTCTTACTAACTTCATTTTATTTTTCGCATATTCTTGAGCTTTTAAAGTCCCATCTTTTAAAATTTGATCAACTTTATCTAAATTTTCCTCATAATACCTTCTTTTTTCTTGAATTGGTTTTAAGAACTCCATCATTTTACCAATAAGTTCTTTTTTACAAGCAACACAACCACGACTACCATTTTTACATTCCAAACAAACAGTATCCAAATTATCTTTATTAACTAACTTATGATAATAATAAACCATACACACTTCCGGATTAGCTTTATCATCTTTTTTTATTTTTTTAGGATCTGTTACTGCTGACATAATTTTTTTAGAAATTGTGTCATAATCATCGATCAAATAAATTGCATTCCCTAGACTTTTTCCCATTTTTTCATTACCATCTAAACCTTTAATTCGTGTATTTTCAGTTAATAATTGACAAGGTTCAACAAATGTTTCACCATAAATTGTATTAAATTTTCTAACAATTTCACGACATTGTTCTAAAAGAGGTAATTGATCCTCACCTACTGGTACTAAAGAACCATCAAAAACTGTAATATCAGCAGCCTGACTAACAGGATAACCTAAAAAACCATAAGTAACACTCTCACCACTATTCCCAAATAACTCTTTTTTCTGATTTATTTCAGCTTTAGTTGTAGGGTTACGATATAACCTTGCAATTGTTACTAAATTAGAAAAATAAATAGTTACTTCAGCTATTTCTGGGATCATTGATTGAACAAAAATAGTTACTTTTTTAGGATCTATTCCACAAGATAATAAATCAATTGCTAATTCTCTTACATTTTTTCTAACCTTATCAGGATTATTAAAATTATCAGTCAATGCTTGAACATCTGCTATTTCAATATAAGAATTATAATCATCTTGTAATTTAACCCAATTAGAAACAGCTCCAAAATAATGACCTAAATGTAAATTTCCCGTCGGTCTAATTCCTGTTAAAATATTTTTCATACATTTCACCTCACTGCTAATAAATAAATTGCTGATGCAAATTCTTTTGGAAAAAAATTAAACACAACATTTATTTTATCACATTTTTTTAGTTTTAAATAAATATATTTAGTTATAATTGCACTATTAAATACTTTTTTAATTTCCTCTAATTCAAATTTATCAAATTCAATTGTATTAGTTTTCTCTAATTCTATAAATAAAAATTTATTAATATTTCTAGAATTATATACTTTATCGACAGGAATTTTAAATATTTCTAATGTATCTTCAATTATTTCATTAAATTTTTTTAATGGTTCTTTTAATTTTTCAATATTTTTAAAATTGCCAACATAATCTAAATTATTACAAATATCTAATATATTTTTTTTATATCTATAATATAAATTAGTCATACTACCTTTTTTAAAACTATACAAATTACCTTCCAAACGATTAAAAACTTTCATTGCATCGTTATAACCTAAATTGATCATTCGCTTTGTAGCATTGGAATCAAACATTAGAAAAGAATCTAACTTATTATTTGGCTGAATATAAGTTATTTTGATTTCCTTATTTCTAATCTTTTTACGAAAACCAATTGCACCTAAATCAACCGCAATTATTTCTGTTGCACCTAAATCAATAGCTAAATTAATTGGTAAATTATCATAATAACCACCATCAACTAAAATATCTGTTCCAATTTTCGTTGGTTTAAAAACTGGAAAACAAGTAGCCGAAGCTAATATATATTTTTTTAATTTATTAGGCTGAGTATTTTTCTTAGTAGCATAAACAACTTTTCTAGTAGTAATATTATAAGCAACTACACCAAATTGAATTTTTGAATTATATAATTTATTGGATTGATAATTATTTTCAATTATCTTTTCAATTTTTTCAGTCCCAATTCCACCATCAATTATTTTATTAAAATAAGTCAAATACATTTCTTTTTGATTATTAATCTTACTAAAATTGTCATATAACATATCATAACTAATACTTTTCCACAGTCTTAAGCATTTATAAAAATCTTTTTGAACCATCATCATTCCATTTAACGCACCAATTGAAGTACCAGTTACTATTTTATATTTAATATTTAATCTTCTTAAAGCTTTCCAAACTCCTACTTCATAAGCACCTTTAGCGCCACCACCTGACAAAACAACTGCTAGCATAACTCTCCCCATTAATTAGCATATACATGAAAATTAATATTTTCATTAAATTCTAATTCTTCATATTCAATTAAATTTTTAATACCTATTCTATCGTTATAAACCTTAACTTTGTTATCATTTATAAAATAAACATAATCATCAATATAACTAATATTTTCAATAGATTGAGTAGTAAATAAATATATTAATCCTGATTTATCTTGAATATTTATTCGATAAACATCATATTTTTTAGCATTTTTCTTATATAAATAGTAATAACCTGCTTCATTACCTACTTTATCAATTCTTTCATACTGTTCATCAATATAATCAACTACATTAGTAACAAATTTTTTTTCACTATTGGCTTCAGCTATTGTCATAGTTGACCACTGTCCATCATAATATTTTATTTCTTTGCTACTAAGTTGAACAAGTGACTTGTTATTTGGATCTATTTCATATTGAATTATATTATCTTTATCATATAAATAGACTTTATTATCAACAACACCTTGAATATAACTATCAAATGATATGGCATTATCTGAAGTGATTTTAAAAGAATCTAAACTAACTAAATCAACAACATTAATTTCATGAAACTCATGATTTTCATTATAATCAGGAACAACATAGTATTTATCAACAAACTGACCTAATTCTTGATTATATACATCTTTTTCAAACAAACTAATATTATAAACACTAGAATTAAAATTATTACTAACTATATATATACCCTTATAATTATTTAGACCAATATAATGATTTTTTATTAAATTTTCAATATAAACATCAAGTCCTTCTCTTACTTCTGTCTCAGCATTATCTGTAAATTGATTAACATCATATTCAACAATTTCATCAACAAATTTATCTAAATTATCATTGTCACCTTTGATATTATAATAATAATTATATTCGTTATTATTTTTACAAATCATATCAATTAGTATCAAATTATCTTTAAATATAGGTAAAATACATTCGTAATTATCATCTTTATAATATCTTATTTGTTCTAAAACTTTAGAAGATTTATTATAATTTTGAAATACTTGAAATGAAAAGTTTGTTTCATGGATTATAACATTATACATATAATTATTAACTTCTAAATTAAAATTAGATTTTTCATTTATTTCAAATACAGTGCCTTCTTCAATTATTTCATAAACATTATCTTGTCCACCACTAAACCAATAAAAAGCAAATTGAATTCCTAAATATAACAAGAATAATACTATCAGCATAAAAAACAATCTTCGCATATCATCACCTATTATTTATTATATCTAATTTTAAAGGATTTATCAATATATATTTAAACCTATCTTTTAGAAAAAACTAGGTTTTTAATTCACACTCTTTTTTCTTTAATGAATATGCTATATTAGAAAATAAATGAAGGGGTGGATTATATGTGTAACAATGTTGAAAATGATTCTTGCAAATGCATTGCCGAAATATTAACTGTTATTAATATTTTACAACAAAATGCTAATTGTTGTGGGGATTGCTGTCTAGATACTTGTGATCGTGGTTTTTTAGGTTGTGGTACTACTACTTTTAGTTGCAATACAAGACCAATTACTCTCTACACTTGTAGTGGTAATGGAACACCATGGACTATGCCAACAACAAAAGATAATATTGACTGTACTACAACACCAGGAAGCTGTTCAAGCGTCTTCCGCGTTGAAAAAATCGATGGTTGTTGTGCTACTTTTAGAGTTTTAGCACCCAACCCAGATCCTACACAAGCAGTTACAATACCTTATGTTGCAACAAATTCATTTT
>CAMLYN010000034.1 GCA_946491675.1 uncultured Mycoplasmatota bacterium
CCTTATAAAATAAGGCTTTATGGAAATTTTAAATTTCAAAACTGTCAAAGTTGGGATTATATCACGAATTATGATAATTAAAAAGCCTAAATTTATTATATTTAGACTTATTTAATTTTTTCTTTTAATTCATATAAAAAGGTAATTGCCTCCAAAGGTGTCATTTCTAAAGGATTAACTTTTTTAAGTTCTTTTTCAACAACTGACTCTTCTTTAATTAGGTCATCCAAAGGTAAAGCTTCTTGAATAATAAAATCTCTTTTTTTCTCTTTACTTTCATAAACATTTAAAATTTGGTTAGCTCTTTTAATCAAAGAATCAGGTAAATTAGCTAATTTAGCGACATGAATACCATAACTTTTATCGATACTACCGTTTTTAATTTTATGTAAAAATGTGATGTTACCATCTTCTTCATGAGCAGAAACGTGAATGTTTTTCAAGTTAGTTAAATTATTTTCTAAATCAGTCAACTCATGATAATGAGTTGAAAATAAAGTTTTACATTTAATATGATCATGAATATATTCAATGATAGCTTGAGCTAAAGCCATTCCATCAAAAGTTGCTGTTCCTCGACCTAATTCATCAAATAAAATTAATGAATTACTAGTAGCATTACTAATGGCATTATTTGCTTCTTTCATTTCAACCATAAAAGTTGATTCACCGCTAACTAAATCGTCACTTGCGCCAATTCTAGTAAATATTGCATCAAAAATTGGCAAAGTCGCTTCACGAGCTGGAACAAAGCAGCCAATTTGAGCCATAATAACGGTAATCGCTAATTGACGCATATATGTTGACTTACCAGCCATATTAGGACCTGTTATCAATAAAATATTAGTCTTATCGTCCATAACAATATCATTAGGAACATATTCTGATTCTATTACTTGTTCTACTACTGGATGGCGATCATCAATAATCTTAATAATTCTCTCATCAGTTAAAGTTGGTCGCACATAGTTATAATTTGAAGATACATTAGCAAATGCTTGTAAGCAGTCAATCTCACTAATAACTTTAGAAATATTTTGTAATTTAGGAATATATTTTTTAACTTTATCTCTAATTTCATTAAATAATTGATATTCTAAATCAACGATTTTTTCTTCAGCATTTAAAATTAAGTTTTCTTTTTCTTTTAAAATTGGACTAATATATCTTTCACAATTAGATAAAGTTTGTTTTCTTTCATAACCATATTCATCTTTGATTAAGTTAATATTACCTTTTGATATTTCAATATAATAGCCAAATACTTTGTTATAGCCTACTTTTAAATTTTTAATGCCAGTTCTATCACGTTCTTCATTTTCAAACTTAGCAATAAAATCTTTACCACCCTTTCGTAATTCTTTAAGTTCATCTAATTCTTGATTATATCCTTCTTTAATTAAATATCCCTCTTTAATTGTAATAGGTGGATTTTCATAAATACTTATTTCTAACAAATTATATAAATCTTCTAAAGTTTCAATATTTTTATAAAAGTTAATTTTAGTTAAAATATCGCGAATATTAGGTAAAACTTTTAAAGAATTTTTAAGTTGAAGCATGTCACGAGCATTAGCAGAGCCAAAGGCAATTCGTCCAGATAAGCGTTCTAAATCATATACTTCTAGTAAGTATTTTTCTAAGTCATTAGTTAAAATAAATTCTTCTAATAACTTTTCGATACAATCATAACGTCTTTCAATTTCTTTTTTATCAACTAAAGGATTTTCGATAAAATTTTTAAGTAGCCGAGATCCCATTGCAGTTTTAGTTTTATCTAATAACCAAATTAAAGAATGATTTCTTTGTTTTAATCTTAAAGTTTCAGTTAACTCCAAATTTCTTTTAGTATGAATATCCATTTTTAAATAGTTTTTATTTTCTCTAATAATTGCTTTTTGTAAATGTGATAGATCTCTAAATTGGGTGTAATTAACATAACTTAATAGATATTTAATAGCTTCAATTAATCTAATATCAGATATGTCTTCATATATATACTTATATTGTTCTAAATCTAATTTGTTATCAAAAATAGAAACAGTTATTTTAAAATTGTTTTTTAATAGCGAATAAACATCTTTGTTAAAACTCTCACTTACAACAACTTCTTTAATACTAAGACTTACTATTTCACTAACCAATTTAGTTGGATTATGTTCTAGTAAAAAAGTAAATATCTCGCCAGTAGTTATATCGCCATAACAAACAGCATATCCATAATTAAAGTCAATAATACTACCGATGTAATTATTTTCTTTTTCATTTAATGATTCATTGAATAAAGTCCCACTACTGATAATTTGTACCATACCTCGTTTAACGATACCTTTAGCAGCTTTAGGATCTTCTAACTGCTCACAAATGCCTACTTTATAACCTTTTGCTACTAGTTTTTCAATATAAACATTAGCAGAATGATAAGGAACACCACACATAGGAATTCTTTCTTCAAGTCCTGCTGATTTACCAGTTAAAGTAAGTTCCAATTCATGAGAAGCTGTAATAGCGTCTTCAAAAAACATCTCATAAAAATCACCTAAGCGATAAAAAATAATTATATCTTTATTTTGTTTTTTAGTTTCAATATATTGACGCATCATTGGCGTTACTTTATTTAAGTCGACACTATCTAAAGTCATTTTACATCACCAGTAACTATTTTACCAAAAATTTCAAGCAAAAAAAAGCTGTATTTAAGCTTTTTCAAATAAAAATATTATTTATATGGTGAAAGTAATTTTTTTTGAAAAGAAGGAGTGTCTTGATGATCATTATCATATTGATTATTTAATAAATCTTCACATAAACTAGCAATAGCAACTTCTCGTTTGCGTTGAATATCATTTATTTCTTCTTGTAGAAGATTTTTTTTATCTGTTTTTCCTTTAATCGCATGTTCTATGCTATGAATAGATTTATTTAATATATTTATGCTACCTTGAACTGTTTTTAATTCTTTTTCAATATTTATAATATCATTATCTAATTCTTCAATAGATAAATTACTAAGTTGGTTTACCTCAGAAGTAATATGTTCTTTATAATCTTTAATTATTTTAGTAGAAATAATTAAAGTATATGCTAAACCAAACAAATTCAACATACCAGTACTAGAAATAATAGAAAATAATCCTATAAAAACAGTAATTGGAACTATTAATATTAAACCAACTAATAATGCCATTAATTTTAAATTATTTTTAAATTTAGGAAAATTAATAAGGCGATATTTTAAATTTTTCTTTTTTGAGTGTTCAAGACTTAAATTAATAACATCTTCTTCTTTCTTTTTCTTTTTATTTTGGGTTTTATCAAGTTCACTTTCTGCTTTATTAATTGTTAAATCTAATTCAGCTATTTGTGACTCAATTAATTTTATTCGTTCTAAATATTTGTCCATAAGTTTTTCCTCTCATAGCATTATATTTTACATCATATATTTTATTTATCAAGATAAATTTCTTAAATAATTAATCGCATCATCAATATGTTTAACTTCAACTAATTTTATATCTAAATTTTCTTCATTAATAGTTTTTAAGGCTTCTTCATAGTTATCCGTAGGGACAAAAAACAAATCAGCTTTTTCTTTAACTGCTGCTTTTATTTTATATTCAATTCCACCGATTACACCAACATTTCCAAATTCATCAATTGTCCCAGTTCCAACTATTTTTAGTCCTTTAGTCAAATCTTCCATAGTTAAATAATCGTAGATTGATAAACTCATCATAAAACCTCCTGAAGGACCAGATTCTGATTTTTTAAAATTAATAGAAACATCTTTAGATGGAATAACTTCTTTGGTTTCACTAACCATTATTCCGATTAATTGTTCACCGTCGATTGTTACTTTATTAGCGTATCTTGTGTATTCCACTCCATTATTAATAACTTTTAAACTTAATTGTTCATTTTCTTTAATTACATTTAAAGCATCTTCTTTACTAGTTATTTTGATGCCATTTATTTCAGTAATCGTGTCTCCTATTTTTAAATCAGTATCAGCATTTTCATAAATATAAATAATATTGACTTGGCGATTCTTAATTTCATAGTCAAGGCCTGCTTTATCAAACGCTACCATAATAGCATTTTGATTAGCTTCTTCTAATAATAAATGATTGCGATAGTTATTTTCTTCAATCGTTTCATTTGTAGCAATAACTTCCTCTTTTTTTATAATATCCCAATCATCGTTAAAATAAGCCATTATAAGAGTTGGAATAGTTGCTTTAAATTCAGAAATGTAGGCCAAATTTAATGAACCATTTATTTCACATCCATCTTCGACATCTAACCTTTCAGACACATCAATTAAGCCTCCTGGAGTATCGATATAATAAGGTAATTCAAAAGTAAAAACAAAAAATAAAATAATTAATAGCAATAAAAATTTATAGTTTTCTTTGATAAATAATTTAGTTTGGACATATAGTTTATTAAGCATTTAAAAACCTCCTTAAGGAAAGTGATTTGATTTGAAAAAAATATTATTTAGTATATTAATAATGATATGTTTAATTATTTGTGGTTATGAAATATTGAGTGAATCAGAAACCATAATGAATGCAGTATCGTTTTCTTTCAATATTTGGATTACTAATGTTTTTCCTTCATTATTTCCTTTCTTTGTTTTATCAGAAATATTAATGAACTATGGTTTTATCGAGTTAATTGGTGAATTATTTAAACCTTTATTTGAAAAATTATTTAAAATTAATGGTAATGCGGCTTTTGTTTTTATCATGAGTTTGATCTCAGGATTTCCTAGTAACGCAAAATACACAAGAGAATTATATCTCCAAAACAAATTAACCGCTAAAGAAGCTACTAAAATATTAATGTTCAGTCATTTTTCTAATCCTTTATTTATTTTAGGAGCTATTTCAATTACCTTTTTAAATGACAAAAGATTAGGAATAATTATAATGATATCACATTATTTAAGTAATATAATTATCGGTCTTATTTTTAGAAATTATAATCCTGGTAAAGTAACTAATGATAAGTTTTCATTAAAAAATGCCATTATGCAGATGCATTATAAAAGGATTAATAACAATAAAAGATTCGGCGCTATTATTACTAATTCTTTAGTTAATAGCATTAATACATTATTATTAATTTTAGGTGTTATAACAACATTTTTAATTATAACTACTATTATAGATAATAATTTTCATTTATCTTTATTAAATAAATCATTAATTAGTGGCTTTTTAGAAATGACTCAAGGGTTAAAACATGTTAGTTTGTTAAATACTTTAAGCGAATATAAAGCCATTTTAATATGTATGATAATTTCTTTTGGTGGTTTATCAGTTCACACACAAATTTTAAGTATTATTAGTGATACTGAAATAAAATATAAACCTTTTTTATTAGCAAGAATTATCCATGTTATAATTTCTAGTACTATTTGTTATTTATTAGTGATTTTTTAAGCACTAAAATCAATATTTTCAATATTTGACAATTGATCATTAAATGGGTAAATTACTTTAATTCCAAAATTTTGATCTTTAAAATTATCATTGTAAATTGGAATATCAATAATTAATAAAGAATTATCGACATAACTACGAAATGTCGCAGCATTAGCTATACTTATTTTAGCGTTCTTAATATAACTATCATCTGGTAAAGAAGTGGTATAACTACCAAACTGAACAGTATTATTATCATAATCAATATCTAATTTATCACTTGTTCCATCAGCATAATAAAATTCAATACAGTATGAACCACAATTGCGTAAAGTATCAACTGAATTACTATTTAATTTTTTATTAATTTCGTTACTAATCAATGATTGTTTATTTAATAATTCTGTTTTTAAACCACTATTATTATATAAATTTTTTAAGCCTATTACTATTTGAAATAAGAAAACAGCAATGACCATTACCAAAGAAAAAGATACTATTAACTCAACAACAGTAAAACCTTTTTTCATAATTAATTCTCCTTTCAAATTTTAATTTTTAATGTGGCATAAGTATCGTCATTAAATTCAACAATTAAACGATAGTTACTTTCTTTTGAGTTATTAATATATTTGATAAATTCTTTCATTTTCTCACTAAAATTAGTAGTAGTAATATTATTTTTTAAATCAGTTATATCTTCTTTAGTAAATAAAATAGTTTTAATATTAGATTGTTTCAATAGTGATTCGCAATAAATATATTCAGTAAAATATTGGCTATCACATGATGTGATATCAATATATGAATAATTATTTTCATTTAATGAGTTAATTAGTTTTTCTAGTCCATCTGTTGCTATATAATCTTTTACATTGTTTACTAAATACAGATTGTTGACATTATTATAGCGAAATGACCGACTATAGCTATTGCTAATCGATATAAATTGTGTATAAATAATTACTAAACTTGTTAAAACGACAGTTGAAACAGCAATTGTTTCTGCCAAAACAAAACCCTTTTTATTATTTTTTTTCATATTTATCTCCTTTTAGCTTGAAATTATCCTGAATATATTATATAATATTTTCAGAATAAAAACTAGTCCTAAAAGATACAAAAGGGGTTGAAATTATGATTAGACAATTCGATTTTGAAAAAATGCCGGTAGTTGAAATAGTAAATGAGATTATGGTAGATGCTACTAAAAGAGGCGCATCAGATATCCATTTTGATCCATTAGATGAATATATGAATATTAGAATTAGAATTGATGGTATATTACATAACTATGCTACAGTTCCTAATTCAATTAAGAAAAATTTAATCACTCGTATTAAAATTATTTCTGGAATGAATATTACTGAATCTCGTTTACCACAAGATGGTGCAATCAAAGCAACTTTACAAAATACTAATTTGGATTTGCGTGTTTCTTGTATTCCAACTAATAATGGTGAGAAAATTGTTATCCGTATTTTAGATTATTCAATGAGTTTAGCTGGAGTTGAAAATCTAGGTTTTAGTGATGATAATTATAAAAAAGTGCTAGAAATGATCAGTAAGCCTAATGGTATTATTTTAGTTACTGGTGCTACTGGTACTGGTAAATCAACTACTGTCTACTCTATTTTACAAAGATTAAATACTGAAGCTACTAATGTTGTAACAGTTGAGGACCCAGTTGAAATGAATATTGAAGGAGTTAACCAAATTCAAACTAACAGCGAAATTGGTCTTACCTTTGCAACTGCTTTACGTTCGATTTTACGTCAAGACCCAAATGTTATAATGATTGGTGAAATTCGTGATACTGAAACAGCAAAAATTGCAGTTCGTGCTTCTATTACTGGACATTTAGTTTTATCAACTATCCATACAAACAACTCATTAAATACAATTGAACGTTTACTTGATATGGATGTTGAAAGATATTTATTAGCTAGCTCTTTAGAAGGTATTATTTCTCAAGTTTTAGCGCGTAAATTATGTCCTCACTGTCGTACTTTAAGAAAAACAAATGACTATGAAAAAGAATTATTCAAAAGCGTTTTAAATAAAGATGTTGATGAAATTTATACTACTGAGGGTTGTGAACAATGTGGTAATGGTTATTCTGGACGTATTGCTATTCATGAAGTATTATTATTTAATCAAGATATTAGAGATGCAATAAGTGCTGGTGTTAGACGCGATAAATTAAGAGAATTAGTTTATCAGTCTGATGTCAATACATTATTAGAAGATGGTTTAGAAAAAGTTCTAATGGGATTAACAACTGTTGAAGAAGTTATTAAACTAATTGAATTAGAAGATGATGAGAAAGGTTCTAAAGCATATGGTTTAAAGAGTGCTTTAAGTAATACAGCTATTACAAGAGAAAATCATAAAACTTTTAACGATGTTATCGAAGAAAAAAATAACATTGATAATTTAATTAATAGCGATTCTTCTACAGTTAAAGTTAGTGATATTGATAATTCTCAAACTTATCCTGAATCAATTACTCAAATTCAAGAAAATACAGTTTCTGAATCTAGTCCAACTATTGAGTATAGTATTCCTAATCAAAATGATACAATCACTTATCAAGAGCCTAATGTACAGACAAATATTCAATATCAAAAACAAAATCAGGCTATAAATTATCCAGAGCCACAAGCTGTTCAAGAAAACGCTCCTCAAACACTAAATGATTTAATTAATAAAGCAAATCAAAACTAGAGATTTTATTCCTCTAGTTTTTCATTTGAACAACATAATTAAAACAATTAAACCTAATATAATTCGATATATCATAAATATTTTAAAATCATGTTTTTTAATATATTTAAGTAAAAAAGAAATACATAATAGTCCGATTATAAAAGATATTAAAATTCCTGTTCCAAATATAACTAAATTCTCACTTATAATAGTAATTGTATTATCTTTAATCAAGCTGAATAAAGTAGCTCCAGCAACAACAGGAACTGATAAATAAAAAGAAAATTTCGCACTATCTTCCCTATTTAGTCCCAAAGCTCGACTAGCAGTTATAGTTGTTCCACTTCTCGAAAACCCTGGTATTAAGGCAAACACCTGTGCACAACCAATTATTAAAGCTTGATACCATTTCATATCCTGCATACTCTTATTGACTTTACTTTTTTTATCTACTAAATAAATAATAATACCCATAACAATTAAAGCTAAAGCAATTAACCACAATTGTTTTCTAAAGAAGGAATCAAAAATATCTTCAAATAATACTCCTACTACCCCAGCAGGAATAGTAGCTAAAATAAGAAACCAGAATAGTTTACCTTCTTTTGTTTTATTTCCTTTAGTAAGACCGTTAATTAACAAACTCCATAATTCCTTAAAGAAAAATATAATGATTGCTAGTAATGTTCCAAAATGTAAAGCTAAATCGAAAGCTAATTCAATATTACTGCCAATATTACTACCAATATTAAAAATTTCTCTTAAAATTATTAAATGAGCTGAAGAAGAAATTGGTAAAAATTCAGCTATTCCTTGAACAATGCCTAATATTATAATATCTAACATATTGATCACCTAATCTATTGTATCATAACTTTATTATAATTTTTTATTTTAATAAAGTTATTGACATCCTCTTTTCATTTTATTCATAAATTTTATCTTTCATACTATAAATACAACCACAAAAATCTTGACGGTATAAATTATATTCTTTAGATAATAAGATGCTTTTTTTATATCCATCTTTTTTCTTGAAATCACTAACTAAATATTTAGTGTTATACTCTTTTTCTAAATATAGACCAATTTCATTTAATTTATTACTATTTTTAAAAGGACTAACAGTCAATGTTGTTCCAAAATAATCATAATTTTTAGCTAAAGAGGCAGTTTTTCTTAATCTTAATTCATAGCACTTAAAACATCTTACTCCTCCCTCTTTAACATTTTCTAAACCGATTACTGTTTGATGAAATAAATCATTGTCATAATCACAATCTAATACTTTGATATTAAATAAATTACATAATTTAATTTGTTCCTGTTTTCTTTTTTCATATTCTTCGATTGGTTCAATATTGGGATTGTAATAAAGAATTGTTATGTCAAAATAGTCTTTTAAATAAGTTATAACATAACTACTACATGGCGCACAACAACTATGTAATAATAATGTTTTTTTACCGTTTAAATTGTTTAATATTTTTTCCAATTCAATTTGATAATTCATATAAATCACCTTTATAAATTATACTATATTTTGTTTAAAAATAAAAGAGAGTATTACTCTCAATTA
>CAMLYN010000035.1 GCA_946491675.1 uncultured Mycoplasmatota bacterium
CTATATAAAAAAATAATTGATATTAAAATGAGTATGCGTTTTTTATGTCCTAAATACAGATTTAAAAAAGTTACTGCTAAAGATGTAATGGATAATATAAATTATATAGATTTTAATTATAATATTATTTTTAAATGTCCAAATTGAAATATATGATTGATGTATTTTTTTGTACACCATTTTAATTATTCACTTATTGATAACTTTTTGCTTTATCAAATTTTACAAAGCACTTTTCTAGTATATAAAAAAAATACCAACATAAATGTTGATATTATTTAACAACTATATGATGAGGCAAGAATTTATTAAAAAAAGTTTTACTTTGAATTATTAGCATTTAATTTATTGTTTCATAATATATAATAGAAGTTGGCCTCATCAATATATATTATAATATAAATTAAGTTAAAATGTCAATGTTATTTTACTAAATTAACTAATTGTTTATAATGATTATATAAATCTTCTTTTTGTTCATCAGTTAATGCCTCATCATTAAAATTATCGACACTACCATAAAAGTTTCCAACTATTTTTCCTTTTGAAACAAAGTAAACATCAGGCGTTCTTAATAACTTTTCACCATTTTCATTGGTTGGTAAATATTCACTCAAAGCACCAACTATTTCAGCAAACTCATCAATTCCATTATCTTCATAAGTACTAGGATTATAATATTTTAATTCTAAATCATTATCATGAGCAACAAGAAAAAGCGTTTCAACTATTGATCTAGTTTGTGAATCTTCAGGATTACCAAACAAAATAATCCCCGTATCATTATTTAAAAAATCAGCTGCTTCATCAGAGTCTAAATAAGTCACTTTATAATCTAAACTAATATTTACTTTAATCTGATCTTCATTTAAACTTTCGTATTCATTCTTAAATTTTTCAATGTCATTGCGACTACTACAACCGATTAATAAAAATATACCTAATACTAATAATAACTTTTTCATATAATCACTCACAAACAAATCCTTTCTCTTTTAAGTTATTAACTAAATCAGTTCGACTAGTTCGAATAATAAACTTATCTTTAACTTCATCACTAGGATTAAGGGGCAATTGATAAGTTATTTTGTACTGATTAGGATTATCAATCAAAATTTCTTGATTTAACTTTAAATAATTATTTTGTGTTTCTAATGATAATTTTAAAGAGCTAATAGTTTCAACATTAGAGTCTTGATAATCATATGTTATTTTTAAATCATCAATAATATCATTTTTAAAACCAAAAGTATAAGTGGTAATACCAGTAAAAGTATCAGACTTCTCTTCTTTAGTACATGTTTTAATTAGATAACCACTATTTTCAAAACAACCGGTCAATATAAAACATAATAACAAAATAACTATTTTTTTCAAATTAATTCACCTTTCTAATAATGATAATGAAACTTTATTTTTTTCTAAATTAATATCATCAACATAACAATCAATAATATCACCAACATTAACAACTTCCATCGGATGTTTAATATATTTATTAGTCAATTTAGAAATGTGTGCCAATCCATCATTTTTAAGTCCAATATCAATAAACACTCCAAAATCAACCACATTACGAACTGTACCTTGTAATTTCATACCAATTTTTAAATCTTCAATATGTAAAATATCACTTCTTAAAATCGGTTTAGGCATTTCATCACGAGGATCACGATTTGGTTTTTTTAAACAATCAATAATATCTTGTAAAGTATAAATATCAACATTTAATTTTTTACTATAATCATTAATATCAATATTTAATTTTTCAATCAATTGTTCAGTACCTAAATCAGTAATATCTAAATCTAACATATTAAGTAATTTTAAAGTAATATCATAACTTTCTGGATGAATTCCAGTTACATCTAAAGGATTAGTGCCATCGACAACTCTTAAAAATCCAATTGCTTGTTCATATGTTTTATCAGATAAAAGTTTTTTAATTTCTTCTCTATTTTTGATTCTATTCTTATTGCGATACTCCAAAATTTTATCAATATTTTTCTTAGTAATTCCAGATACGTATTTAAATAAAGAGGGACTAGCAGTATTAACATTAACACCGACTTTATTAACAGCACTACTAACAACAAAATCTAAACTTTCAGTTAATTTTTTGTTTGAAACATCGTGTTGATATAAACCAACCCCAATACTTTCTGGTTCAATTTTAACTAACTCAGCTAAAGGATCTTGCAATCTTCTGCCAATACTAATAGCACTCCTTTTTTCAACAGTTAAATCAGGAAACTCTTCAATCGCAATTTTACTAGCAGAATAAACACTCGCCCCAGCTTCACTAACAATAATATATTCCACTTTCCTTTTTGCATCTTTAATAACATCAGCAATAAAAGCTTCACTTTCACGAGATGCCGTTCCATTACCAATTGCAATGATATCAATTTTATACTTATCGATTAAATTTAAAACAATTTTTTTAGCTTCTTCATATTTTTTAACTGGCTCATGAGGATAAATAACCGCTATTTCTAAACTTTGACCAACAGGGTCTAAAACAGCTAATTTGCAACCCGTTCGATAAGCTGGATCTAATCCTAATACCATTTTATCTTTCATTGGTGGCTGAAGTAATAATTTTTCTAAATTTTTACCAAAATTATCAATTGCTACTTCTTCCGCTTTTTCCGTTAATTCACTTCTTATTTCTCGCTCAATTGAGGGAAAAATCAATCTTTTATATGCATCATTAATCGCATCAGTTACTATTTCAACTACAAAAGACTTATCATTTTTAATTATTTTTGACTTTAAATTACTGATTATATCGTCTTTATTAATATCAATACTAACATTAATAACTTTTTCATTTTCCGCACGATTAATAGCTAAAATACGATGTGGTTTTATTTCTTTAACCTTTTCTTGATAATCATAATACATCTCATACGTCTTATTTTCATCATTAGCATCTTTTTTTATTTTAGTTATAATAATACCATTACGATAAATATAATTTCTAATCCATTTGCGATAGTTGGCATTATCACTTATCCATTCAGCTATAATATATTTAGCGCCTTGAATCGCTTCATCAATATTTTTTACTTTGTCATTTAAATAATTACTAGCAATACTTACAATATCACCTTTAATTGGAAATGACATAATGATTTTTGCTAACGGTTCTAATCCATTATTAATAGCATCAGTGGCTTTAGTTTTTTTCTTTTCTTTATATGGTCGATATAAATCTTCAACCTCTACTAATTTACTTGCATTTAAAATTTGAATTTTCAACTCTTCAGTCAATAATCCCTTTTCGTCAATTAAACGAATAACATCTTCTTTTCTTTTTAACAAGTTTACTTGATAATCATATATCTCACTAATCTTTCTTATTTGTTCCTCATCTAAAGCGCCAGTCGCTTCTTTTCTATATCGCGCAATAAAAGGAATGGTATTACCATCACTTAATAGTTTCAAAACCGCTTCAACTTGATTAGTTTTAATATTTAACTCTAAACTTGTTGCTTTAATTATATCTTGATTCATTTTACTCACTTTCCTCAAAATTATTATAACATATTTAATTCAAAATAAAAAGACTCTTAGTTTTAAGAATCTTCTTTTACATAATCACAACTACTACATTTTACTTTTTTACCTTTAATAGTTAATAAACTACCACAATTTGGACATTTTTCCGAAGTTGGCATATCCCAATAAGCAGTTTTACATTTAGGATAATTGTTACATCCATAAAATATTTTACCTTTTTTACTTCTTTTTTCGACTATCTTACCATCACAATTTGGACAATCAATAATTTCTTTAACTTCTTTTTCTTCTTGCTTTATATATTTACAAGCCGGATAATTACTACAAGCTGTAAATTCACCATACTTACCATTTCTAATAACTAATGGACTGCCACAATTTGGACAATCTTCGCCGGTTTTAACAGCTTCTTTTTTGGGCAATTTATCAAAAGCATCTTTTAAAGCAGGTTCGAAATCTTTATAAAAGTTACTTAATGTTTCAACCCAATTTTCTTTGCCTTCTGCAATTTTGTCTAGATCATTTTCCATATTAGCTGTATATTCAACATTGATTAAATGACTAAAGCATTCTTGTAATTTATCAGTAATTTCAATTCCAATTTTCGTTGGAACAAATTTTTTATCAACTACATCGACATATTTTCTTAATTTTAATGTTTCCATTGTTGTTGCATAAGTACTAGGTCTTCCAATACCTAATTTTTCCATTTCTTCAATTAATTTAGCTTCCGTATAACGAGCAGGAGGTTTCGTGAAATGTTGTTCTTTTGTTATATCATTAGCAACTATTACATTAGAATTATAAGTATCAAAAGGTGGTAAAACATTTTCTTTAGTATCCTCATAATCACTATATACCTTTAAATAACCATCAAATACAATAACTTGACCAGTTGCTTTAAATTGATAATTATTATTATCTAAAATAACAGTTGTATTAGTAGTTTCAGCATCTTTCATTAAACTTGCTAAAGCACGGTAATAAATCATTTTATATAATTTATATTCATCATTAGTTAAATATGGTTTGACACTCTCTGGTGTTCGATTAATACTAGTAGGTCTAATAGCCTCATGAGCATCTTGAACATTTTCTGTCTTTTTACTAGTCTTAACATAACCAATATATTCCTCACCATATTTATCTTTAATAAAGCCATAAGTTGATTTAATAAATTCATCTGATAGACGAACGGAATCAGTACGCATGTAACTAATTAATCCGACTGTTTCATCTTTAAGTTCGATTCCTTCATATAGTTTCTGCGCTAAAGACATAGTCTTTTTCGCATTAAATCCTAACTTACTAGAAGCTAATCTTTGTAAAGTACTAGTTATAAAAGGTGGATTAGATTTTTTATTTTTATTTTTCTTATCGACGCTAGCAATCTTAAACGATTTACTTAATTTAGAAAGTATTTCATTAGCTTCAGATTCATTTTTAATAGTAATTTCTTTATTATTGTAATTAAATAATTCTGCTTCAAAATCTTTAAAAATACCTGTTATCGTAAAGTATTCTTCAGGGTTAAATTTTTCAATTTCTCTTTCTTTATCGACAATTAATTTTAAAGCTACACTTTGAACTCTTCCCGCACTTGTTCCATCAGTTTTAGCTTGCATTAATTTACTTAATCTAAAACCAATTATTCGATCTAATATTCTTCTAGTTTCCTGACTATTAACTAAATCTTGATCAATTTTTCGTGCATGATTAAATGAATTTAAAATCGCATTTTTAGTTATCTCATTAAAAACAATTCGTTCATAATTGTTATCTTTCAAGCCTAATGTGTCAAATAAATGCCAAGAAATAGCTTCTCCTTCACGATCAGGATCGGTAGCTAAATAAACAAAATCTGCTTTCTTAACTTCTTTTTTTAAATCATTAATTAATTTAGATTTACCTTTAATAGTAACATAATCAGGTTTGAAATTATTTTCTAAATCAACACCTAGTCCATATTTACCTTTAGTTGATAAATCTCTTATATGTCCTTTACTAGATAAAACTTCATAATCTTTACCTAGATATTTTTCAATTGTTTTACTTTTGCTTGGGGACTCAACTATGACTAGTTTCATTAAAATCACTCCTCGTATATACTTTATACACTAATATTTTTCTCTTGTCAATATTATTCTAAAATATTTCGTTTTAAAACAAAAAAGACTTATTTTTGAATTTTTTTAAGTCTTCTAATTACTTTTTTCTCAATTCTCGATATATAAGATTGAGAAATACCTAATATTTCTGCCACATCTTTTTGTGTCATTTCTTCATGATTAAATAAACCATATCTTAAAATCATAATTTGTTTATCTCTTTTATTTAGATTATTTATTTCTTGATATAATAATTTTCGATTTGTTTCCTCTTCCAGTCCTTTTGTCACAACATCAGCATCCGTACCTAAAATATCTTCCAGATGTAATTCATTTCCTTCCGCATCATAGCTTAGACTATCTTCAAAACTAACTTCACCTTTTCTTTTTTTATTTTTTCTTAAAAACATTAAAATCTCATTATCAATACAACGTGAAGCATAAGTAGCTAACTTAATATTCTTATCTAATTTATAAGTATTAACACCTTTTATTAATCCGATTGTCCCAATACTGACAAGATCTTCTAAATCAATACCTGTATTTTCATACTTTTTAGCCAAAAACACAACTAAACGTAAATTATGTTCAATTAATTTAGCACGAGCAAATTCATCGCCTTCCATTGATTTAGTTACATACAATACTTCCTCATCCTTTGATAAAGGTGGTGGGAGTTTATCCGCACTACCAACATAAAATATTTCTTTAGTAAATATTTTTAAAATAAAGTTTTTTATTTTTGTTAACATCTCATCCCTCCAATAATTTTTTATTTAATAAACAATCAATTCCGTCAATCTTAATTTTTTCATTTAATAAGCCAACAATTATATTTTCTTTAATTAAATCATCAATTTCAATTTTATCAACTTTAAAACATTTAATAATACCACTGCCATTAACTCCTTTATAAGGTATATAGAAAAAACGATTAACCTTAATCTTTTTATTAACTAAAATAACTGGTTTATTTGTTAAAGGAACTGTTAAATTATTACCAGTGTCTAAAAAAGCATTTAATAAATATTTTTCATTGTTATAATAAAGTGTGACTTTATAATAATTATTATAATTATTTTTTAACCACAACCCTTGTTTAACATAAATATATATAATAATTGGACAAAATATGATTAAAAAAACAACATTTATCGATAAACCAGTATTAATAAAAATAAGTCCATATTGTTGATAAGAAAATTCAACATTTAAAAAATATAAAAAGCCACCTAAAATAATACTAGCAGTATACAAATATAAAATATTTTTAAATGTATATTTAATGTTTTTATAACCAAAACTTACTAAAATCATTAAAATACTAATTATAAATTTATAAATAAATAAGGTTAAAGAATTAATATCGATAAACAAAAATAAAATACTAACTCCACCAATAAATGCACCACCCATTATTTTATAAATACTAACATTTCTTCTTAGTAAAATTGAAACCGATAAAAGCAAAATAAAATCAAAAAAGAAATTAAGAATCATCAATAAATCTAAATATATTTTCGTTTCCTCATCACCTCAAATAAAATTATAAAAAAAAAATCATTAAAACTTTGTCGTTTTAATGACTTAATTTAAACTTTTCTTCTTTTTTTTCGATATGAAATCTTTGAACAACCGCTAGTGAACACATCAAACTAATTGCGTAAGTTCCACCATAAGATAAAAATGGTAAAGGTACACCAGTTAAAGGAATTAGACCAAATAAACCACCCAAATTAATTAAAATATGCATAAAAATATAAGTAGCTATTCCAAGACAAATAAATCTTCCTCTTATCGTATTAGAATTAGTCGCTATTTTTAATATTCTAAAAATTACAAAAATATAAGCTAGAAAAATAAAACTACATTTTATCACACCATATTCTTCACCGATAATGGCAAAAATACTATCCGTATGTGGTTCTGGTATATATGAATATTTTTGTTTACTATTACCAATTCCTAATCCAAATAAACCACCATCATTTAAAGCAATAAAGCCATTGCAAACCTGATAACCATTAGTTTCATATTTTGAACAAGGATTAAAAAAATCAAAACGCGACATTTGCGCATCACTTAATAAATATCCTTGTTTTAAAACAATAACAGAAGCTCCCAAGACTCCAACAATAAAAACCAAACCAACTGTTCTTAATTTATCGATTCTTCTAATTGGACTAGCTAAAAACATGACACCAAAAATAGATAACATAATTAAAGCACTACCTAAATCTTTTTGCAAAAAAGTTAAAATAGGAATTAAAACAAATATTATTAATAAAAGGCCGATTTTACTGTAACGTTTAGGATTATCAGATCTAAATAAGCGATAATATTGTTCAAATATAATAGCAATTAAAACAATTGTAACTGGTTTTGCAAACTCACTAGGCTGAATTGTCCCAATTCCTGGAATTGGTAACCAGTTAGTTGCTCCATTTACTTCAGTACCAAAAGGAAATAATAATAAAACTAATATTAAAACTCCCAGATAAGCAAAAATAATTAAATTTTTATAAAACCTTGTTTTCAAATTAACGATAATATAAGATAAAACTAGCCCAACAATCAACATCTGTAATTGTCTAAAGAAATAATAATATGTTGATACTTCATAACGAACGACCGCTTCACGACTCGAAGCCGTAACAATATTCAATAAACCAAATAAGAAAAATAAAATAGTAATAACTAATAAGGATCGATCCATTTTAGATATTAAATTTCGTAAATTTGAAAACAGCTTTCTCATATCTTTCACCTTAATAATAATATCACATTTTCTTTAATTTGAAAACAACAATTTAAAAAATAGGTATTTTAAATGAACAAAAAATTTATAAACAAATAAAATATATTAGCAAGAAGGAGGTAATAATATGTATTATTACGGAGGATATAGCGGCTATGGCTGTGGTCAACCATATGGTGGCTATGGTTATGGCTATGGTAATGGTGCTGGATATGGCGCTGCTATTTTACTAGTATTATTTATTTTATTAGTAATAATTATTGGTGCTCGCGCTTTTGAAAACAATAATAATTCTTGTCAATGTCAATCTCCATCACCATGCAACCGTTAGGAAGATTTTCTTCCTTTTTATTTTGCAAATTTTTAAAAATATGATAAAATACTAGTGTTTAGTGAAAGGAAGTGAGTTTTTATGTTTGAAAAATTAGATATATTAGACGAAAAAGATAAAAGATTAAGAAAAATTAGTAAAGATGCTACTTTTCCTCTAACTAAAGAAGATAAAAAACTAATCAAACAAGCAATTGATGAATTAACTTATAGCCAAATCGAAGAACTAGCCGAAAAATACAACTTAAGACCAGGCATGGGATTAGCTTTCCCACAACTTGGCTTAAATAAAAGAATTATTATTATCGTTCACGAAGTAGAAGATGGAGTTTTTGATGAATATGTTTTTGTTAATCCTAAAATTATTTCTTATTCTGAAGAAATGATCGCTGCTGGCGTTGGTGAAGGTTGCTTATCTGTTAATAGAGATGTTGAAGGTCATGTTCCAAGACATGCTAGAGTAACTGTTGAAGGATGCGATATAGATGGAAATAAAATTAAAGTAAGAGCAAGAGAAGAATTATCCATCGCTTTCCAACATGAAATTGATCATTTAAACGGTATATTATTTTATGATAGAATTGATCCAAATAAACCATTCTTTAATGAAAATGAGATTAGATTAATATAAAAAAGTTCATATCAAAACTATGAACTTTTTTTAACGCAACTTTTTATAAAACCATCAAATAAAGGATGTGGTCTTGTTGGACGTGATTTAAACTCAGGATGAAATTGACAAGCGATAAAAAACGGATGATTTTCATTTTCAATAATTTCAACTAAGTTA
>CAMLYN010000036.1 GCA_946491675.1 uncultured Mycoplasmatota bacterium
TTATATAACAGCGGAAAACTACCAGATAATATGAAATCAAGATGTTGTAATTTTAGATTACTAGAAGAAAAATGTTTAGAATATAATAAAGTAAAATAGTAATTTATAGGAGAATTTAAGAATGAAAAAGATATTAATAGTGGAAGATGATGTCGATATTCATAATCTAATAAAAAGTGTATTAGAAAAAGAAAGATATGAAATAATTAGTGCATATTCGGGAACGGAGGCTCTACTATTGATTGAAAATAATAATATAAATTTAATATTACTAGATTTAATGTTACCTGGACTAACTGGAGAAGAAATAATAAAAAAAGTAACTGATATTCCAATTATAGTGATTAGTGCAAAGATATCATCAGAAGATAAAGTAAATGTATTATCAAGTGGTGCTAATGATTATATTACCAAACCATTTGACACAAATGAACTATTAGCAAGAGTTAAAGTACAACTTAGAATTAATAAAAAAGAACAAAATGCAAATTTAATATATAAAGATATGGTTTTAGATAAAGCAACACATATGTTATATATAAAAAAAGAAAAAATAAATTTAACAAAAACAGAATATATAATATTAAAACAATTATTGTTAAATCCAAAACAAATTATAACAAAGACCAAGTTAATTCAAATATTGGATGAAGATAATAAAATAAATCCTGAAACACAAATATGTGATGAGAATTCTTTAAAAGTTCATATAAGCAATATAAGGAAAAAAATAAGAAATGTTACAACAAATGAATATATAGAATCAGTATGGGGAATTGGTTTTAAATTATGTGACTAAAAAATCTTTATTATTTCTTAACTAAGTTTTAACTATTTTCTTAACTATTTTATGATAAGATTTTTCATAAGAAAGGAGGAGAAAATGGAATATATTTTAGAAGCAAATAACATTGAAAAAAGATATGGACATTTTAAAGCCTTAAATAATCTTTCTATGCACATTCCAAAAGGTGCTATATATGGATTAATAGGAAAAAATGGAGCTGGGAAAACTACTTTAATAAGATTACTTTGTGGTTTACAAAAAGTTACAGCAGGAGAATATACTATTTATGGTATTTCTAATAATAGTAGAAAAATTGCAGAAGCAAGAAAAAGAATAGGGGGGATAATAGACCCCCCCTCAATTTGCTCAGATATGACAGCAATAGATAACCTTAAAGAGCAGTATAAAATTATAGGGTTGCCTTCATATAGTAAGTTAGATGAAATACTTAAAATTGTGGGATTAGAAAATACAGGTAAAAAAACTGCTAAACATTTTTCTTTAGGAATGAAACAAAGATTAGGAATAGCAATTAGCTTAGTTGGTAATCCTGATTTATTAATTTTAGATGAACCTATAAACGGATTAGATCCTGAAGGAATAATAGAAATAAGAGAATTAATTTTAACATTAAATAGAGAAAAGGGTATTACGTTCTTAATTTCTAGTCATTATTTAGATGAATTATCTAAAATTGCAACATGCTATGGTATTATAGACAAAGGAAGCATTATAAAAGAAATTAATAAAGATGAATTAGAACAAAATTTTAAAATTAGAACACAAATCAATGTAACTAATTTAAAAGAATGTGTTAAATATTTAGAAGAAGAAAATTTACATTATAAAGTTATTTCTAATGACAAAATTGATATATATGAGAAAGTAAATGTGTCAGAACTTGTTATTGCACTTTCTAAAAGAAATTGTATAGTAAATGATTTTCAAGAAAAAGGAGAATCGTTAGAAAACTATTATTTGAATTTAATAGGAGGTGCAAATAATGATTAAACTATTAAAAGCAGGTTTTTTTAGATTAAAAAAAGATATTATATTTTGGTTATTTGTGTTTTTAACTATTGGAATAGCAGGATTTACATTATTTAGATATACCTCTAATGAAGAGATAAATTTAGATAAAATAGCGAATGAATTTATAATGTATATAGGACTTTTTATAGCAATATTTGTAAGTATTTTTGTTGGGAAAGAACATTCACAAGGAATTATAAGGAATAAAATTATAGTAGGACATAGTAGAATTTCAATTTTTTTAGCAAATCTTATTATTAGTATAATAGCATCTATTTTATGCGAAATTGTGTATTTAGTATTAGTATTTTTAATTGGTATTCCTTTATTTGGGCAACTGCAGATGACACTATCTCAATTTGCAATGGTACTATTAAATACTGTATTAGTCATCATATCGTTTTGCTCTATTTTTAACTTTATATCTATGATATGCTCTGAAATAACAGTATCAACAACAATATGCATAATTCTTTTTATAACAATGTATGTAGTACAGGCTTCATTTTCTTTGCCTGCAAATACTGATAAGTATATAACTAATACATATGTAGACGAAAATGGTGTTTCTCATATTGTAAGCAAAGAACTTGATCCAAACTATCCAGGAGATGAAAAAGTTAAACAAGCAAGAATGATTTATCTTTTAATTCCACAAGGACAGGCTATGGAAATTGGAAGCAATGATTTAGAGTATTTGAAACAAATGCCAATTTATTCTATTACTCTAATATGTACTATAAATATATTAGGTATATATATTTTTTCTAAAAAGGAACTGAAATAGGAGGAAAAAGTGAATATTAGTTTATTATTGATAACTATTATCTTATTTTGTGCTTGTATATTTTTAATTTTAAGATTATGTTTAATAAAACATTCTATTAAAGAAATTGAAAAATCTTTTACTTATATATTAAAAGCAGATACTAATAATATAATAACTATATCCTCATCGGATAAAGATATTAAAAATTTAACTATAAATATAAATGAGAACCTTACAGATTTAAGAAAACAAACATTACAATATAAAAGTGGAAATCAAGAATTAAAGAAAATAATAACTAACATTTCACATGATTTAAGAACACCTTTAACAGCCATTAGAGGATATATTGATTTAATACAACAAGAAAAATTGTCTGATAAACAAGAAAAATATTTAAAAATAGTTGAGAAAAAATCTAATGAATTAACAGAACTTACGAAACAATTATTTGAGTTTTCTAAATTAATGGATATTGATATAGAATTAAAAAAGGAAAATTGTTGCATCAATGAAATTTTAGAAGAAACATTAGTGAGTTATTATAATATTTTCAAAGAAAAAGATATCGTCCCAAAAGTTTCTATTTGTAGTAAAAAAATTTATAAATTAGTCAATAGAATCTCAATTATAAGGATATTTGAAAATATTTTATCTAATGTGTCAAAATATAGTACAGGAGATTTTAAAGTTATAATGAATGAAGATGGGACAATTTCATTCTCCAATAAAGCAAATTCACTTGATGCAACAACAGTTCAAAAAATTTTTGAACGCTATTTTTCAGTAGAAAATGCGAAAGAATCTACTGGCATAGGTCTATCTATCGCAAAAAAACTTATAGAGTTAAATGATGGTACTATTAAAGCAATATATAGCAATGGATATTTAATTATTGAAATTGGTTTGTAATATAAACTATGAAATTATTTTGTGGAATGTTGATGGGTTAGACAAATTACAATTTATACGGAGAATATTAAAATACTAATATTCTCTATGTTTTATCAAAGCAGAAGTAAGAAGAAGGGGAAGAGGGTGAGTACCTATTTTCTAAAACAATAAAATAATTATAAATAAGAATTACACTAATATATATTAATTAAAAATAAACAGAACTATAAAACAATTTTTAGAAAAAATATTTTAATGGAATAAATAATATAAAATCAAATTAAAATAGTAAATTAAAAATAAATTAATTAAAAAACAAAAATTATTATAATAAATTAAATTTAAAAATTTTGTGCAATGTTTAAATTATAATATTTTTATATCAAACATTAGAATTTTAAAAAGCGAACATTTGAACAGTTTGAATTAATTAAAAATTATTCTTTTTAATCAGTTTTAAAATTAATTTATATTAATAAATAATAAAAATACTAAAATTAAATATAGTAAAATAAATTTAATAATAAAAATCTTTCATAAAAAGTTAATTAGAATATTAATATAATTATAATTTATTAGGCTTTAAAATCGTTTTTAAGACATTTTAATTATAAACTTAACAAGTTATATGTCTAGATTATATAAAATACTATAACTGATATATGTATAACATGTAAAAATACTTAAAAATGGCTAAAGATTACTACTTTCAAAAAACGCCTAAAAAGTGCCAAAAAAGCGACGCACGAGAATCGATTTTAAGCCGTTTTTATTTTTTAGGCATATAGTTTGTTCGTAAAATAAGGCAAATATAGAGAAATAGGTACTTTAGAGATTTTTGAAAAATTTTCATATAATTTAATATATAAAAATTAAAAATATACAATAAGAAAATTATAGTAAGTAAACTAATTATAATAATGAAATTATATAAGCAAAATAAAAAAATGTCTTAAAATTGATTTTAATAGTTAATAGTAATATTAATATAACAGCAATACAAAAGCCTTGAATATGTAAGAGTATAGGTTTATGACTGTTTTATATTTTTCTCCTACCTCTATTTGCACAAAACTTTGATTTTGTGCAATGTTTTGTATTCGTAAATAATTAAGAGATTGTATTATATTCTCCTCCCTTCAACTTTAATTTCTTAATTTAATAATATATTATTTATATCAGTACTTTCATTTTTTTATTTAATAATCTTCATAAAATATTAATTCATATCAATGTATTTAATTTCTTATTTAACCCTCATAAAGCCTTAATTTATATCCAGTATATCACATTATATATTTTTTCTATTTTTTGATTTTCTCTAGAAATTTTATAATAATATTTTTATAAAATTATTTTAAAACTTAAATTTAATTTTTATTGTCTTTTTTTATTTTTTTTGATATTATGTATTTATCAAAAATATAGGAGGTTGTATTATGAATAGACAACAGAAAAGAAAACACATTAATCCCCTTCTTCCCCTTCCAATGCAATATCCTTCTAAAAAACGGATTGTAGACAGGAAAAAAGCAAATGCAAATTCAACTGCTAAGGGACATATCTTTATAAGACGATCAAGGGGAAACTAGAAATTCATTTATAAGACCTTACAAGCTCTGCTATAGCGGAGCTTTCTTTATTAAATAAGAATATATATTTTATCAATTTTACTGAGCTGTAACAAAATATTGCAAATCTTTTCTCTGCACAATAAAAAAATGGCTTTTAGCCACTTCTTTTATTATAAAAAATTAAAATAGAAATTTATTATTTTATTTAAATCTTCTTAAATATGAATCCATTTTTTGGACAAATTCCTTATTATTTCTAGTTTTAGTCATTTCACTTATTACTTGTTCAGTAACTTCTGCAACTGGCATTGCATTCATAGCTTTTCTTAATGCAAAAACTGTTTCTCTTTCTTCTGGAGTTAATAATAAATCATCTCTTCTTGTTCCTGATTTATTAATATCAATAGCTGGAAAAATTCTTCTTTCAGACAATTTTCTATCTAAATGAACTTCCATATTTCCAGTACCTTTAAACTCTTCAAATATAACATCATCCATTCTACTACCGGTATCAATCAATGCTGTTGCCAATATTGTCAAACTTCCACCATTTTCAATATTTCTTGCTGCCCCAAAGAATTTTTTAGGTTTATGTAATGCTGCTGGATCCATACCACCTGATAAAGTTCTTCCTGAAGAAGGAATTACAAGGTTATATGCTCTTGTTAATCTAGTAATACTATCTAATAATATTACTACATCCTTTTCTTGCTCTATAAGTCTTTTAGCTCTAGCCAAAACCATTTCAGCAACTTTTACATGATGTTCTGGTAACTCATCAAATGTTGAATGTATTACTTGTCCTTTTATTGATCTTTTCATGTCTGTAACTTCTTCTGGTCTTTCATCTATCAAAAGTACAATTAATTCTACTTCTGGGTTATTTTGAGTTATGCTATTAGCAACTTTTTTTAATAAAGTTGTTTTACCTACTTTAGGTGGAGCAACAATCATACCTCTTTGCCCTTTTCCTATTGGACACATTAAATCTATTATTCTAGTTGCATATTCATTTTGTGTAGTTTCTAATTTTAATTTTTCATTTGGATAAATTGGTATTAACTCATCAAATCTTTTTCTTTTTAATGCTTTTTCTGGATGTTCACCATTTACTTCTCCAACAAATATCAATGAAGGGAATTTTTCACCTTCTCTATATCTAGAAATTCCTTTTATAATATCACCAGTATCAAGTCTAAATCTTCTTATTTGTACCATTGATATATATACATCTTTTTCACTTGATAAATAATTATCGCCTCTTAAGAAACCATATCCGTCTGGAAGGATATCTAATATTCCTTCGACAATTTCGTCACCTTCATTAGTCAACTTGTAATCAATTATTGGTTCACCATTTTCGTCATATTGCCTTTCGACAGATTCCTTTTTTGTCTCTTCATCATTTTCTTGTATGTTAGTATTTTCCTCTTTTTTTTCTCTTTTATCAGATGATATATTTGATACTTGTTTTAATACTTCTATAAGTTCTTCTTTTTTTAATTTTGAAATATTTTTTATATTGTGTTGTTTAGCTAATGCTTTTAATTCAACTAAACTCATTGATTCTAAATCTAACATAAAACCTCCTAAATATTATACAAATTTAAATTTTAACTACTATGGAAATAAAGCGAATTCAATACGAATATAATTATACCACAAAAAATCAAAAAAATAAACAAATTTTTCAAAAAAAGAATATAATCTTAAAGACTACATTCCTTGATCTACATATACTCTTTCATTTGGTTTATACATATCCAATTTTTCTCTAGCCATTTCTTCAATAAATTCTAAAGAATTAACATCATCCTTTTTTTGATTTAATTCTTCATTATTGGCTTTTTCTGTTGCAATTTGCTCTTTTAATTCTTCTGAATTTTTGCTATACTCATTTAATGTTTTTTGTTGATTTACAAATACAAAAATAACATAAATAGCTACAACTATAATCAATATATTTCTTAAAATTTTTTTATTTTTCTTCATAGGTAATCTCCACTTCCTAAAATCTCATACTTATATTATTCTACATTTTTTGTTTAAATCCTTTTAATTTTTGGAATTTTTTGCAAATTTATTAGATATTCGTATTTTTTTTATTATATCGGAAAAATTTTTGAAAAATTTTGTAAAAAACTTTCTAATATTTAATATTATAAAAGATATAGGATTAAAAAATATTTTCTTTATCAATTTTATTAATAAATTAATTGGAATTTTTATTATATTAATTATTATAGATATGATTTTTTTGACAAAATTTATAATTGTTAAACTTACTCCCATTATGAATTTACTTATTAACAACATATACAGTATAATACCAATAATAATTGCGAGAAACATAAATAAGCGTATTTCACCATTATTGTAAGTAAATATAGAGTATAATATTATTAGTCCTGTCAAAATCCAAAATACTATATCTTCTATGCAAGTTATTAAGTCAGAGGTTTTTATTGCTTTTCTTAATATTCTAAAAAAATCGAACAATAATCCAATAATTAATCCATTAAGTATGAATATTAAGAACAAATATAATTGTGTATTAATCATGTTCTTCTCCCTATCTTAATTCAAATTTACTAATATACTATTTAAATATTTTGCTAATTATACTACTTTTATTTTTTTCCACTTCTTTATTGCTATATGATAAGTAAGAAATGTTACCTTCTACAATAACTTCGGAAGTATCTATACTCAACTTAGTTATTCTAAGATTTTCTCCTTTAATTGTTAGTAGGCCTAATTCTGTTTCAACAATGATAACTTGGTCGTCAAAACTTAATACATCTAAAACTCCAGATATGCTTAGTTTTCCCCTATTTTCTAATATTAAATTTTGAACTACAGCAGTATTTATAGTTTTTCTTTCATCAATAGTCATAGTTTTATCTCATTCCTTTCCTTGGGCATAATTTAAGTTTGAAAAAATGTATTCAAACTTAATACCTTCAAATTTTACTCTAAATTATATATATTCAAAGGTTGTCTATTTTAGAACTAAAGAACAAATCAGAAAGTCCTATATTTTCTATAAGAACAATAGCGGGCTTTCTTAAACATTTTTTCTGTTCATAACATTTCAAAGCCCGCGTCATTGTTCGGCGCCAAATTTTACGCTAGTAAAATTTGTGTGCAATCACTAGAGCGAAGCGACTTTTATACAATAGGAAAGTATCACTTTCCTATTGTATAAAAAAATAGTACAACATATTTTTAATAAACAGTTGTACCATTTGTCATATTTATTATTTATTAAATATTTCTTCATGTAATTTTTCTAACATTTTGTCACTAACAGTATTTTTAAAAGTAATAGATATTTTACTTTCGGAAACATTTAATTCTAACATTTCTAACTTATTTTGTTTCGTAAAGTTTATAGCTTTTACCATAGCATCTGTATTTCTAATAATTCCGTTGCCAATTATTGATATTCTTGATACTTCTTTTTTTATTATACTTTTGATTTCATCTTTTTCTATTTTTTCATCAGATATTACTGTACCATAGTTGTTATTAAAAGTAGACTTTGTTATAATTGGAATCTTGTATTTTTCTCCAATTTCAACGCATCTGTTATGCAAGACTTTTGCTCCTTCATTTGATAATTGTAACATCTCATCATATGAAATTTTAGTCAATTTTTTAGTATTTTTAACTTTATTAGGATCTGACGAGTATATTCCATCTACATCAGAAAAAATGTAACAATTTTTTGCTTTTAGTGCTGATGCAATAGCAACTGCTGTTGTATCAGAACCACCTCTACCAAATGTTGTAATATCAAGATTTTCGTTGATTCCTTGAAAACCTGTAATAATAACTATGTTTCCTTTTTCTAATTCATCTTTTATCCTTTCAGTATTTATATTTTCGATAATTGCATCTTGATTCGTGTTGTTTGTATAAATACCAGCTTGCCAACCTGTTAATGATACTGAATTAAATCCTAAACTATTTAGTAGAATACTTAATTTTGCAGATGACATTTGTTCTCCACAACTGACTAAAGCGTCTAATTCTCTTTTATTAACATCTTCTGTTAATTCATAGGCTTCGTTAATTAACTTATCTGTTGTTTTTCCTTGTGCTGATAAGATGACAACTACATTTTTGTTTGTGTTTTTGAAATCAATTATTTTGTTTGCAACGATTTTTAGACTTTCATTATTAGAAACAGAACTACCTCCAAATTTTAATACTATTGTGTCTTCCATATTAAGCACCTTCTTTATACTTCTAATAAGGGGCTAAATTTATTTAAATTCAACTCTATATTATTATATTCGATAATATTTATATATGTCAAATTATTTAGAATTTTTCTTTAAATAGTATGTGTCAAGTAAATGTAGGCAATTTTTTTATCTTTTTTTCTAATCCCT
>CAMLYN010000037.1 GCA_946491675.1 uncultured Mycoplasmatota bacterium
AATACTCTTATAGGTATTATTAAATTCATAACGATGACGATGCCTTTCTTTAATGTTCTCTTGATTATATAATTTATATGCCAACGTGTCTTTTTTTATTTTACAATCATAATTTCCCAATCTTAAAGTTCCACCCATGTTTATTACTTGTTTTTGATCGCTCATTAAATCAATAATTGGATCATTCGTCAACTCATCAAATTCAGTTGAATTAGCAGAAGTAATTCCACAAACATTTCTAGCAAACTCAATACAAGCTAACTGCATACCTAAACATAATCCTAAAAAAGGAACATTATTTTTTCTAGCATAAGTAATAGCTTTTATTTTACCTTCAATTCCACGACTACCGAAACCTCCAGGCACAACTATTCCCTTACTATTTTTAAATATATCTTTTAAATCAAGATTTTCTTTTTCTAACTTTTCTGAATCAACCCAATTAATATTTACTTTGACATTATATTTATATCCAGCATGCTTTAAGCTTTCTACAACCGAAATATAAGCATCATGTAATTCAATATATTTACCCACTAAAGATATTTCTATTTCATCTTTTAAATTATCAACTTTATTAACTAAATCTTGCCAATACTGAATATCAGAATCCTTCACATCTAAATTAAACTGTTTTAATATAACTTCATCTAACTTTTGATCATAAAAATTAAGTGGTATTTGATATATATTTTTAACATCAACTGCATCAATTATATTTTGTTTATCAATGCTACAATATAAAGATAATTTTTTCTTTATATCATTATCTAATTTATATGGACAACGACAAACTAAAACATCAGGTTGAATACCTAGTCCTCTTAATTCAATAACTGAATGTTGAGTCGGCTTAGTCTTCAACTCACCAGAGCCATAAATATAAGGAATTAAAGTAGTATGAACAAATAAAGTTTTTTCTTTGCCTAAATCATTTCTTAATTGTCTTAATGATTCTAAATAAACTTGTGATTCGATATCGCCGATTGTTCCACCAATTTCCGTTATAACAAAGTCAGCATGACTAGTAGAACTAGCTTCAAATATTTTATTTTTTATTTCATTAGTTATATGAGGAACAAATTGAACAGTCGCTCCTAAATAATCTCCTCTTCGTTCTTTTTCAATTACTGATGAGAATATCTTACCAGTTGTGCAATTAGAAGAGTAATTTAGTTCTTCATCAATAAATCGTTCATAATGACCTAAATCCAAATCAGTTTCTGCCCCATCAGCAGTGACATATACTTCTCCGTGCTGATAAGGAGACATCGTTCCTGGATCAACGTTGATATAAGGGTCAAATTTTTGCATAAAAACCTTATATCCTCTTGCTTTCAATAATAGAGCAATACTTGAAGCCGTAATCCCCTTACCTAATCCTGATACCACTCCACCAGTTACAAAAATAAATCTTGACATAAAAAAACCTCCAAACTGCGAGAGTTTCTAGGCTCTTTTTAATTATAGCATAATTTATAATTCAAATACAAGATATTTAATTTGTTTTTTGACTAAATTGATTTTCTATTTGGTTTTTATTATTAGTCATATCCCTAATAGTACTATCAACTAAAGCAATACTTTATCTAAATAAACTTTTTTAACAGAAAATACTCCTCATCTAATCTATGATTTAAATTTATATAATTAATATAGTCGACTGACTGAACTAAATTTAATGATTTATCTAATGAACAATATTTGCTTAACTCGACAATTAATCCTTGTAAATCTGCCTTAAAATATAAATGTTCCATCTTTTCTACATTATTTTCAACTTTTACCATCGGACGAAAAGCATCCCTTTATAAAATAAGTTAATTAATTTCTTCTAACTTAACGCTAACTAATTTACTAACTCCAGATTCTTGCATTGTAATTCCATATAAAGTGTCGACATATTCCATTGTTTTTTTCTTATGCGTAATAATAATAAACTGAGTTTTATCTTTTAATGATCTGACATACTTACCAAATGAATCAACATTGACATCATCTAATGCTGCTTCAACTTCATCTAAAACACAAAATGGTACTGGCTTAGACTTTAAAATAGCAAATAATAAACTGATCGCTGTAAATGTCTTTTCTCCACCAGAAAGTAAAGAAATAGTCGTTAATTTTTTTCCTGGTGGACTAGCTACTATTTCAATTCCTGTTTCTAAAATATTATTAGGATCAGTTAGTTTTAAATCTGCCGTTCCACCTTTAAATAATTCTTTAAAAGTTTCTGTAAAATTATCTTTAATAGTTTTAAAAGTATTAACAAATTCTTTTTCCATTACTTTATCCATTTCATCGATAATTTCTAATAAAGTAGTTTCAGCACTAGTTAAATCATCTCTTTGACCAAGCAAAAATTCATATCTTTTATTAACTTCTTCAAATTCTTCAATTGCTCCTAAATTAACAACACCAATTTCTTTAATTTGTCGTTTTAAACTATTAACCTGATTACGAGCCAATGATGCATCAATTTCTAATTTATATTTAGACTTAGCAGCATCATATGTTAAAGAATAATTTTCTGATAAAGCATTTAATAAATTATCTAGTTTAACATCTAATCTATTAACCGCTATTTCTAATTGATTTAAAACTTCTTTTTTCTCATTAAACAAAACATTCTCTTTCTTTATAACAAGTTCATAATCTGATAACTCACTAGTTAAATCATCTTTTCTCTTATTTAGACTATTTAAGTATAACTCAACTTTTTCTTTTTTTTCTAAAGTCTCATAATATTCCTTTAAAACTAATTGTTCTTCACTAGCTAATTGATTAGATAAGATATTATTATTACCAGTTATTTCATAAGTAATTGTTTTTAATTCTTCTTCTTTTTTTATCATTTCTTTTTTATAATTATCTAATAAAATATCATTATCTATCTTTTCTTTATTAATTAAATAAACACGATCTTCACAAGCTTGATATTGATTATCAATTTCATTGATTTTTTCTTCTATATTTTTAATGTTTTCTAAAGTCAAATTAACTTCTTTAATTAAACTTTCTAATTCATACTTTTCTAAAATAATATTTCTTGCTTTAGAGACTGTTCCACCAGTTAAAGAACCACCAACATGTAATAATTCTCCGTCTAAAGTAACAATTCGGTAACGATAACTAATAGCTTTCGCAATAATATTAGCATTATCAATATTATCGGTTACTAATACATTACCTAATTGATTCAAAATAATATTTTGATAAGCTTTATCATATTTGATTAAATCACTAGCTATACCTAAATAACCATTTAAATTTTTAACTATATTCAAAGTTTCACTATCAACATATTTAGGTTTGATAATATTTAAAGGTAAAAAAGTAGCTCTTCCTAATTTGTTTTCTTTTAAATAATTAATAGCTTCTTTAGCCATATATTCATTATCAGTAACAATATTAGTAAGACTAGCTCCTAAAGCTGTCGAAATTGCTAAAGAATATTTTTCATCTGTATCAAATAAATTGCCAATAATATTATGAATTCCTCGCAATTTAGGATTTTCTAATATTTTTTTTACAGCAATTGGTAAACTACTATTATTATCAATACTATATTTTAATGATTCAATTTTTAAATTTAAGCCATTTTCTTTTCGAATATTTTCATTTAACTCATTTTCTAATTTTATTTTATTGTTTTTGATTACTTTTAATTTATCTGTTTCATCACTTATTTTTTTAGCTACTTCAACACTGTTTAATTCAATAGTTTTTATTTCATTGTTCAATTTAGATATTTCTAAATTTAAATTATACTCTTTCTCTTTTAGCAAAACTAAATTTTCATGAACTTTACTATCGGCAACATTATATTTTTGTCGTTCTAAAATAATTGCTTTTCGACTATTTATCTTTTCAACATCACTAGTTAATTTAATTAAATAGTCCTGATATTTTTTTATTTCAATTTCTAAATCAGCAATATTTTTTTTATATTCAATTATTTTAGTTTCTCCAACTGTATTATTTATACTTAGCCTAGATATTTCCAACTTTAAAGAATCAATTTTATTTTTATCTTGTTGATACTCAAAATTTAAATTAGTAATATCATTAACAATTAAAGCAACTTCAACCGATTTTAAATCCTCAGTCAACATATTATATTTCAAAGCTTGATCTTTTTGGATTCTTAACGGTTCAATTCTATTTTCTAATTCACTAATAATATCATTAACTCTAGCCATATTACTATGTGTTTTATCTAGTTTTCTTAAAGCTTCTTCTTTTCTTCTTTTATATTTTAAAACACCAGCAGCTTCTTCAAAAATAATTCTTCTCTCATCAGGTTTATTAGATAATATTTCTTCAATTTTACCTTGAGAAATAATATTAAAACTTTCTTTAGCAATTCCACTATCTAACAAAATATTTGTAATATCTTTTAATCTAACTTTCTCATTATTTAAAAAATATTCATTAGTACCATCACGATAAACTCTTCTTTTAATTGCTATTTCATTAAAATCAAAAGGAAAATATTTATCAGTATTATCTAAAACTAATGTAACAGAGGCAACATTAGAAGCATTTCGCGATTTACTACCAGAAAATATGACATCAGTCATATTTCCATCGCCTCTTAAAGACTTAACAGATTGCTCTCCTAAAACCCAACGAATAGCATCGACAACATTGCTCTTACCACTACCATTAGGTCCTACAATACCAGTTATTTTATTATCTAGTTCAATTAAAGTTTTATCAGCAAATGATTTAAAACCATGTGCTCTAATTGCTTTTAAATACATAAGTCTTACTCCTATTCTGTTACGACAACCTTTCTTAATTTAGTTGTTACATTCCCTGAAGTATCAGTTGCTTTATATTCAACTGTATAACTACCAGCTATTGCATTTATATTATTTGTTACATCCACTTCAACTGATCCACCACTATTATCAGTTACTGTTACATCAGCTTTAAAATTATAGTCATTAACCTGACTTAATTTTAAAGTTAAATCTCCATCAAATTCAATTACTGGTCCTGTTGTATCTCTTACAATAATAGTTCGATAAACTGTATTAGTATATCCATTATAAGTTGCTTGATAACTCCTTAAATAAGATCCCATTTTACTTACATCAAAATTTGGAGACGTATTAACACTAATATCAGATATCGTATTATTGTTATTATCCAAAGCTATAACACCCAAATCATTATAAGTACTATTAACTTCAACATACTCCAAAACATTTCCGTTAACTTTAATACTAGGAATCAAATTATAATCAACTTTATTACTACCACTTTCTTCAATTACATATTCAATAATATCATTATTATTAACAATTTTCAAAACCATATCATTAGGAAATAATTCTTCAGTTTTAGGATTTTTAATATCTAATTCAACTAATCCAGCTTCTTTTAATTGACTTAAAGTTAAAGTAATTGTTTCACCTTTTTTAGGTTTTTGATTATCACTCATCCACAAAGCTAAAGATAATTTAATACTCTCAATTTGATCATTATACAATTCTTCTTTTGAATCTTTCATTGAACTAGTTACTAAAGGAACAATTATTAACATAAGTGCCCCAAGTAAAACAATCACTCCCAATAATTCTGCTAACGTAAAACCTTTTTTCATCTAATCCTCCTTAATTCATCAATATATCACCGATTATTTCTACTAAATGATTTTTAAAATCAATAAAACGATAATAATTATCCTTTAAAAAATTATTTTTAGCTAAACTATTATCAATCTCAATTATATTTTTATCAATTAAGTTTATTTTTGTATTATAGCGACCATATTTTAATTTTAATAAATTAACATCAATATTGCCATAAAAATATAGTTTATTTTTATTAATATAAATACTATCCTTGATAAATGTATTAAAATAATTATTTATTTCATCATAATTACAAATAATATAATCTACCTTTTTTTTCTTAAATATTTTTCTTATTTTTTTTATCTTAATTGTTTTATTAAAAAAGCTTTTTTTAAATTTTCCTTTAGCACAAGAATTTAATAAATTGCACTCTATTATTCGATTATTTTTTTCAATTGCACTAATTAAATTTTCATTTAACCCAATTCCTAAAACATTACCTTCTAAATTTTTTATAATTTTTTTTAACTTATTCATTACTAACTCCTTTTAAAATATCATTGATAATATAATTAGTACATAACAATCCAGCTGTAGCAGGAACATGAGCAATTGAACCTAGTTTAATATTTTTTATTGGTATTTCTTCACTATAGATAACAGGAATCTTTCCTTTAATATTTTCTTTTCTTAACAATAATCTTAATTTTTTTGCTAAAGGATCATAAGCTGTTTTATCTAAATAACTAAATTTAACTTTAGTTGCATCAATACGATTAGCCATTCCTAAAGAAGAAATAAATTTTATTTTATGTTGTAAACAATATTTAATTATTTCTTTCTTAGTTTCCAATGTATCACAAGCATCAATAACATAATCAACAGTTTCTTTAAATAAATCTTTTAAATTATTTTTATTAATAAATTCAGTTACCTTAACAACATTACAATTAGGATTTATTTTTTTTATTCTATCTTCCCAAACATCGGTTTTGTATTTTCCAACATTATCGATATTACTCATTAATTGCCTGTTTAAATTTGTAACATCGATAGTATCATTATCAACAATAATTAATTTATTAAAACAAGTACGAGCTAAAGTCTCTAAAGCATAGCTACCTACGCCACCTAAACCAATTATCAAAACTGTTTTATTTTTAATCATTTCTAACTTATCACCAAGTAACCAAATAAGTCTTTCATTCATATCCTAACACCATTATCATTATATCGAAAAAAGCTTGAAAAGTAAAGACATTATCAACGTTATTAAAATAAAAAGAAGTAAAATAACTTCTTTAACATTAAATATTGCTATCACCCTTAACATCAATATTTATATCATTAATATTATTAATTCTAAAATACGTTCCGTTAATAGTTAAGCCATCTACTATATAAATCACTTTATATATATTATCATTTTCCAAATATACTTTTCCTTTAGCTTCGCTATAATCATTTTGATATCCAATTTTACTTAATAATTCTTTTATATATTCATCATTTAATTCTACTTCATATACTTTTAATTCTTTTCCTTCAATATCATTTTCAATTTCTTCTTTTGCTGTTATATTATTTAATCCTTCTAAAATAATATCAGTATCGTAAAATATTTCATCATTGGTTTTATTATATACAATTTCTTCTTTTATCTCTTTTTCCTCATACATTATTCCATCGATAAAATAATAGGTCAAATTATAAGTATCTATTTTATATTTTTGATTCTTATAATTATCTATTTTATACATTTCATTTACTCTTTCACCATTATTTTCGCCATAAATTCTTAAATCTAACTGATAACTTTCAATACTTTCCCCTATCTTCATATTATTATAAATTTCTTTCAATTCTTTACCATTACATCCAGTTAATAAAATCAAACAAAATACTATTATAAAAATTTTTTTCATACATTTCTCCTTTACTTTGTTATTTCAACATTACCATAACTATTTACTACTGTTCCTGTTTCAAAATAATAATTACTTGTACCATTTATTATAGTTCCCCAATTAAATGATCTGCCTGTTTTATTTATTATATTAGTTAAATTTGGATTAGAAGTAGCCGATTTAGAAAATGCCTCTGCCCAGATTTCCTTTACACTATTTGGAATTGTTACGCTTGTTAATTTATTATCAGAAAAAGCATAATCGCCAATCATTTCTAAACTGTCAGGTAAAATAACACTCGTTAGTTCACTTTCTACAAACAAACCGCCTGATATTGCTTTAATTCCATCAGGGATAATTATATCTTTAGCTGTTCCATTATATTTTATAAGGATATTATTAATGGCAAAAAATTCATCTTGATTATTATCATAAAATGGATTCCCCATAAAAGTAGTTGCTTCTAACATTTTAACACTATCAGGTAAGTTTACCTCTTGTAGTTGATTGTAACTAAATGCATGATAACCTATGTATTCTACACCATCAGGTATAGTTAAACTAGTCAAATTATTACCTTCAAAAGCTAAATAACCTATTTCTTGCACGCTATTAGGAATGACAATATTAGATAACTGATTATTTGCAAACAGACCGGCATTTATTATATTAATACTATTAGGTAAACTTACTGAAGTTAATAAATTATCAGCAAATGCTCTTTCGCCAATATATTGTATACTATTAGGTAAAGAAAGATTTTGTAAATGATTAGAATCGAAAGCTCCTATTGCAATATATTGAATATTATCATTAAAAATAACTTTAGAAAGATTGTTTTCTCTGAATGCATAAACATCTATATAAATTAATTCTGTTGCCTGACTGAGATCTATACTATCTATTATATAATTTTCTTGATACTTATTGTTTAAAAAATTATAATTATTTTTTGTGCTATTAAATGTATCATCTGCTCTACCAAATGCACCTATTCCAATACTAAAAATATCTTTTCCATCAATACTTTTAGGCATTACTACATCATAACCACCACAAGTATTGTCATAACCGGTTATCTCTATTCCATCTCTTTTTTCTAAATTAGTTATAACACCTTCTGCTTCTAACTCTTCGTAAGTAAAAAGGCCTTGATTGACTAAGTATTTAATTGAGTAACTCTCATCATCAGTACATATAAGTTCCACAATATCAGACGGTGTATCAAAAGAGGTAAAATATGTTATACAAGTATCATAATTAATATCATAAGAATCAGCTATACTAATATTTTCATAAGCAAAGCATTCCTCTGATGTAGTCATTATACATTCTTCACTATATTGGTATTTATACTGATTGGTACTATTATCCCATCTATATACTACACAACCAGTCATACTTTCATTATTTCTTGGATCTATTATATCTTTATCTTCTAAAAAACCACTATTAATCAATGTTTGCAAACTTAATTGTTTAGTATTAGTATCAGGAACTATTCCTTGACTTGTTACGTACATCCGAGATGCTTCAATTATTCCATCAATACTTCTTTCATAGGCCTGTTCTCTTGAGTTGGTTAATACATTATCAATTATTGGGAATGTTATTAATGCTATTACGGCTAAGATAATTAATACGCCTAACAATTCAATTAATGTAAAACCTTTATTTTTCATATACTCACCTCTATTATCAATTTTATAACACAAATAAGTAATTGTCAATTATTAATATAATAACAAATAAAACATCTAGTTTAAAATATAGCCAATAAAGATATTTATTCATAATATAAATTAGGGTGATAACCTGAAAACAAAAAATAAATTTATTTTAGAAAAAACAATAAAAAAGG